>NZ_AMRI01000001.1 GCF_000299915.1 Gallaecimonas xiamenensis 3-C-1 | reverse complement strand
TTCAAATCCTCTCGCGCCGACCATAAAAGAAAAAGCCCTCACCGCAAGGTGGGGGCTTTTTCGTTGTGGGGCCTTAGCGGTAACGGGGCGCCGGGTTACTCAAGGACAGCCTGGGGCCCATGGCCAGCCTGGCTTTGTCGTAGGCGGCGAAATCCGCCATGTCCGGCAAGGACGGCAGGGTCAGTCCCTCGCCCATCTCAAAGCCCTTGATGGCTGCCGCCACCATATCTTCCACTTCCATCACCCACTCTGGGGGCAAGGCAGCCAAGTCGTGGCCGGAGCGCTCGAAGATCTCGGTACGGGTCAGCCCCGGCAATACCCCCTGTACCCGCACTCCCTTATCGGCAAGCTCGGTTGCCAAAGATTGGGTCAACCCCAGCACAAAGGCCTTGGTGGCCCCATAGGCCCCGGCAAATTGCTCGGGGATCAGCGCCACCACCGACGCCAGGTTGACGATGGCCCCCTGGCCCCTGGCTGCCATGGCCTTGGCCGCCGCCATGCTCAGGCGGGTGGGGGCCAGTACGTTGAGCTGGATCATCGCCTCGACCCGCGCCGGATCGGCGTCCACATAGCCCCCTTCCACCGTCATGCCGGCATTGTTGATAAGGACGCTAATACTGCTATCGGTCAACAGGCGCTGCTCCAGGGCCTGCAGCTCGGCAGCCTGGGTCAGATCGGCTTTTACCACCTCCACCGCCACCCCAAAGTCGGCCGCAAGGGTTTGGGCCAGGGTGTCGAGCCGGGCTTGGTCACGGGCAACCAATACCAGGTCCAGGCCCTTGGCCGCCAATTGCCGGGCATAAGTAGCGCCGATACCGGATGAAGCCCCTGTCACCAGGGCCTTGCCTTGCAGTGTGTTTGTTGTCATCGCAGTGTTCCTTTGGTGGTTGGCGCCAGGCGCCGCAGTGGTCTCTGGAACTCAATATATAACAGTCGTTATAAAACCCTATACCGGCTTTTGCGATTATGGCGTTCGCCCCGGCGGCCAATTGCCCCACAGGGCTTTATTCTTGCGGCCAAAAGGGCCAAACTGTCGCCCCTTTTGTTCAGCGGAGTGGTGCCATGGCCTGGGTGCTTTGCCATATCGACGACAGTTTTTCCCACACCATGTTGCTCGAGCGAGGCAGCGACTATCAGCAACTGGATGACGACGACGCCCTGCACCACTACCTTCAGGAAGATTACCTACGCCTGGTGGCCTTTGCCGGTGAACTGGACGAAGACCAGCAGGAAAGTGCCCGTGAGCGCTTCGAACAGCTTTGTGACGTGCTGGAAGGCCAGGCCCTGGCCGAGGCCCTGAATGACCTGACCGTCGGCTTGCGGCGCATTGTTTACCTGGGACAATTGCGCGACCTCTGTGAGGAAAGCAGCCCCTTTGCCGACGCCCTGCGCCGCTATTTCTGGGAAGAAGACGATGAAGGGGACGAAGACGACCCCACGGCGCCGGTGCCGCCAGAGCGGGCCGACGATCTGGTAGCCACCTTGGAAGACTTCCTGGTGGAAGGGGATTACCGGCATATCTGACCCTAAGGCGGCCTGGCCGCCTTTTTTGTGCCTCAAACTGACCCCTAACCCTCTGAACATTTCATTCGTGTTGAAATATTAATTTCACTTTCCCATGATAAGAAACCGGCAAGCAATGAGAGGAAACAGCCTCCATGTGTGGTTTCTATGGACAACTTCGCTTCCGAGATGATCAGTTTGACACTGAGCATTTTTCCTTGGCCATGGACCGGCTGGCCCCCAGGGGCCCCGATGCCGAGGGCCGCCACCAGGCCGATGGGCTGCTGCTGGGCCATCGCCGCCTCAAGGTGATGGACCTGTCCGATGCCTCGGCCCAGCCCATGGTGGACAGGGACTTGGGCCTGGCCATGGTCTTTAACGGCGCCATCTACAACTACCCCGAACTCAGGAAGGACCTTGAAGCCAAGGGCTATCGCTTTCACAGCGATGGCGATACCGAAGTGCTGCTCAAGGGCTTCGCCGCCTGGGGCCCCCAACTGCTGCCCCGCCTTAACGGCATGTTTGCCCTGGCCATCTATGACCAGAAGGATAAAAGCCTGTTCCTGGCCAGGGACCGCCTGGGCATCAAGCCCCTCTACCTCAAGGCCGAGCCCGGGGGCCTGCGCTTTGCGTCCAGCCTTCCGGCCCTATTAAAAAAGGGCGAAAAGCCCAGCCTGTCGCCAGAAGGCCTCAATTATTACTTCAACTTTCACGCTGTTACCCCGGCCCCCCACACCGTGCTGGCCCATATCCACAAGCTCCCCGCCGGCCATTGGCGGCGGCTGGGGCCGGACGGGCGCCAAGAGCAGGCCTGCTGGTGGCAGCCGCCTTTTGAACCCAAGCCCCAACTGAGTGAGCAGGACTGGCAGGACCAGCTGGAGCTGACCCTGCGCCAGGCGGTGGCCAGGCGTAACCTGGCGGCGGTGGATGTGGGGATATTGCTGTCCGGGGGGCTCGACTCTAGCCTCATTACCGCCCTGGTAAGCGAAGTGCATCCCAGAGTCCAGACCTTTTCGGTGGGCTTTGAAGGGGCCGGCGGCGAGGCGGGGGACGAATTTCATTACTCAGATATGATCGCCGAGCGCTTCGGCACCCAGCATCACCGGATCCGGGTGGACGAAGACACCCTGCTAAAAGAGCTGCTGCCCGCCATCCAGGCCATGTCAGAGCCCATGGTCAGCCACGACTGCATCGGTTTTTATCTGCTGTCGCGCCACGTGGCACGCCACTGCAAGGTGGTGCAGTCGGGCCAGGGGGCAGACGAGGTCTTCGGTGGTTACCACTGGTACCCGCCGCTGCTGGACGCTAAGGACCCTGTGGCCTGTTATCGCCAGCATTTTTTTGACCGCAGCCTCGATGAAATGCGCCAAACCCTGCAGCCGGCCTGGTGGCAGGGAGACTGGGCCGGGGACTTTGTCAAAAGCCATTTTGCCCTGCCCGGCGCCACCCTTGGCATAGACAAGGCTCTGCGCCAGGACACCCAGATCATGCTGGTGGAGGACCCGGTCAAACGGGTGGACAACATGACCATGGCCTTTGGCCTGGAGGCCAGGGTGCCCTTCTTGGACCATGAACTGGTGGAACTGGCGGCCCGCATGCCTCCCCATCTCAAGGTGGCAGGAGAAGGCAAATACCTGCTGCGCCAGTTGGGCTACCGGTTGCTGCCAAAGGCGGTGATCGACAGGCCCAAGGGCTATTTTCCCGTGCCCAAGCTCAAATACATCCGGGGCCAGGTGCTGGAGCTGGTACGCGACTGCCTGTCGTCGTCCCAGGCCAGGGCCAGGGGCCTTTTCAACCCCGCTTACCTCGATGCCCTGCTCGCCGACCCCGAGCAGGCCCTGACGCCCCTTGGCGGCAACAAGCTGTGGCAGTTGGCCAGCCTCGAACTCTGGATGCAAGCCCATGACCTCTGACAGCCATCGTCCACCCCAGCACCGCCTGCAGCGCACCCGTACCCCAGGCTACCTGCACCATGGCCCCGAAAAGGGCCCAAGCGACGCCATTATCGACTGCGGTTGGGGCCGGCTGCTGCTGGCCCACAGCTTCAGTTCTCCCAGCCAGCTGGCCCAGGCCCTGCTGGCCGAAGCCGACGACAAGCGGGACATCGCCCTCTATGTGCGCGACCCCCACAAGGTGCTGGCCAAGGCGCCCCAGCAGCTGTTCTTGGATCCCTCCGACACCCTGCGCCTGTGGCTGAGCGACTACAGGCCCAAGGGCAATCCCATAGGGGGCCTGCGCATCCGCCGCGCCCAGGACAGCAAGGACGCCGAGGCCATCAACCGCCTTTACCGCCAACACGGCCTCAAGCTCATCCCCGACACCTTGCCCAGCGATACCCGGCTGTCCAAGGGGCATCTGTTGCTGGTGGCCGAAGACGCACAGGACGGGCGTATCATCGGCACCGTCACCGGCCTGAGCTACCAGGCCCTGGTGGCAGATCCGGACAAAGGCAGCTCCCTTTGGTGCCTGGCGGTGGACAGGGACGCTCCCCGGGCCGGGGTCGGCGAGGCCCTGGTGCGCTTTTTGGCGGAAAAATTTCAGGCCAAAGGCGCGGCCTTTATGGACTTGTCGGTGATGCACGACAACCAGGGGGCTATCCGCCTCTACGAGAGCCTGGGTTTTCGCGCCTTGCAAAGTTTTGCCATCAAGACCCGTAGCGCCTTCAACCACAAGCTCTACCTGGGCCCCCAGGACTATTCGGCCCTCAATCCCTATGCCCGCATCATCGTCGACGAAGCCGTCGCCAGGGGCATAGACGTCAAGGTGGTGGACAGCAACCGGGGCCTGTTCACCCTGAGCCAGGGGGGCAAAGAGGTGCAGTGCTTCGAGTCCCTCACCAGCCAAACCCATGCCTTGGCCCTGCTGCGCTGCCAGGACAAGTCCCTGACCCACCAGTGCCTGCGCCGAGCCGGCCTGAAAACGCCCCCCTACCGCCTGGCAGGGAACCAGGAAGAAGACTTGGCCTTCTTGGCCGCCCAGCAGCGGATCGTCGTCAAACCCCTGGCTGGCGAGCAGGGCAAGGGCATCAGCATAGACGTGCAGAGCCCACAGGAGCTGACCGCCGCCCTGGCCCTGGCCCGGCGCCACGGTGACCAGGTACTACTGGAAGCCCTGGTGCCGGGCCACGACCTGCGCATTTTGGTGATAGACCACAAGGTGGTGGCAGCGGCCCGCCGTGAGCCCCCCTTTGTGGTGGGGGACGGTCAGCAGGATGTGCGGGCCCTTATCCAGAAGCTGTCGCGCCGCCGCGCTGCCGCCACCGGCGGTGAGTCGCAGATCCCCCTGGACGATGAGACCTGTCGTACCCTCGCCGCTCAAGGTCACAGCCTTGACAGCGTGCTGCCCCGGGGTCAGAGCCTGGCGGTCAGGCGCACTGCCAACCTCCATACCGGCGGCTGCCTGGTGGACGTCACAGGCCAACTGCACCCGCACCTGGTGGACGTGGCCCTGAAGGCCGCCAGGGCCCTGGATATGGGGGTGGTGGGGTTGGACCTGTTGGTGCCGGACGTCACCCTAAGCGACTACGTGATCATCGAAGCCAACGAGCGCCCCGGCCTTGCCAACCACGAGCCCCACCCCACGGCCCAGCGTTTCCTCGACCAACTGTTTCCCCTGTCCAAAAGCGCCTAAGGAGTCATGATGCGCCTTGCCTGGTTAGCCCTGCTGCTTGCCCTGCCCCTTCAGGGGGCCGAACCCAAACAACCTGCCGATGCCAAAGCCGTGCGCACCGAACTGCCACCGCTGATGGAGCGCTACCTGCTGGACGAGCTTAAGGCCCTTCGCACCGAGATGCTCGACTACAAGGCCCAGCTTGCCAAGGAAATGGCCCAGCGGGACCTGGCCCTGTCCGAGCGGGCCCTGACCTACTCCACCAATACCGTCTCCTATTTCTTCTACCTTATTGCCGGCGGTGCCTCGCTGCTGGCCCTGGTGGGCTGGCAGAGCCTCAGGGAGATCAAGGCCAACACCAAGCAGTTTGCCAACGACGAGATAAACCGCCTGACCCAGGTCTACGAGAAGCGCCTTAAGACCCTGGAACAGGAGCTGAGACGCAAGACCTCGGCCATTGCCGACCAGCACAAGGAAATCGAGCGGTTGGGGGATATCCATTCCCTGTGGCTCAAGGCCTCACAGGATCCCAGCCCCCAAAACAAGATAGAGATCTACGACGAGATACTGTCACTGCGGCCAGGCGATCTGGACGCCCTGACCCACAAGGCCGACGCGGCCTTGATGATGGGGGAACGGCGCTGGGCCTTTTCCATCTGCAACAAGGTATTGGCAGTGGATCACGACAATGCCCATGCCCTTTACCAAAGGGCCTGCGCCCTGGCCGGCCTTGGGCAAAAAGACCGGGCCCTGTCCGATCTGGGCCGGGCCATCAGCCTGTCGGAAGCCCTGAAAGAGTCAGCCAGAGACGAAGAAGACTTCGACAGCCTGGCCGACATGGAGGAATTTCAGGCCCTGCTGGCCAAGGAATGAAGCTCGGCCAGGGGCCTTGGTCGGTCGATGGCATAACCTTGCACCAGATCCACCCCCAGCCGTTTTAACAGCGCCAGGGTGGCCTCGTCGGTGACGTACTCGGCGATGGTCATCTTGCCAAGGGCCCTGGCCAGGGAAGCGATGGTGCGCACCGCCACCCGGTCGAAATGGGTGTGCTTTATCTCGCGGATAAAGGCCCCGTCTATCTTGATATGGTCCACCGGCAAGGCTTTGAGGTAGGAAAGGGAGCTCATGCCGGAGCCAAAATCGTCCAACGACAGGGTGCAGCCCAGGGCCTTGAGGGCGTCCATCAGCTCCACGGCGTGGCCCAAATGCTCGATGACCGCCGTTTCGGTCACCTCAAAACACAGCTGTTGGGGGGCGACCGGGCTTTGGGCCAGCAGTGAGAGCAGCCAGCGGCAAAAGCCCTGGTCCGACAGGGAGGCCCCTGACAGGTTAAAGGCCAGCCGTTCCCCCGGCATGGCCGCCAACCAATCCAGGCCCTTGCGGATCACCGCCCTGTCCAGGGCCACCATCAGGCCGTAGCGTTCGGCGGCGGGAATAAAATGCCCCGCCGCCACCAGTTGGCCCTGGTCCAGCAAACGCACCAGCACTTCCCGGTGTACCACCTTGGCAGGATGTTGGGTCAGGGCGATGCTTTGCACCGTCAGCACCAGGGCGTCTTCGTCTATGGCCCGGCGCAGTTTGTCGGCCCAGACCATCATCGCTTCCCTGGCTTTGAGCCAGCCGTCGCCCTCCCGATAGCACTGCAGCCGGTCGCCACCCGCCTCCTTGGCGGCGTAGGCCGCCATGTCGGCAATGCGTTTGAGGGCCTTGGGGTCGGGGGCGGCGCCGAAAGGCACCAGGCCCATGGAGGCGGTGACCGAAAAGCGGTGTTCGGCCACCGCCACCGGTTCGGCGCGAAGGGACGCCAGCAGCGCCTCGGCCTGGGCTTCGATGCTGTGCTGGGGGCTACCTTTGAGCAAGACCCCAAACTCGTCTCCCCCCAAGCGGGCCAACATGGCGCCGGGAGCCAGGGCCCTTTGCAGACGCTGCCCCACCCCCACCAGCAGGGCGTCCCCCTGGTCGTGGCCGAACCTGTCGTTGACCAGCTTGAACTGGTCCAGGTCCATCAACAGCAGACCATGGTGCTCGGTACCGTCCTGCCAGGCGCGGCCAAGGGCCTTGTCGAAGGCATAGCGGTTGGCAAGGCCGGTCAGTGCGTCGTGGCGGGCCTGGTGGCGAATGCGCCGCAGCAGCTCGGCCTCGTCGGTGACGTCCCGCAGTATCCCTTCAAAGCCGCCGGCCACGGTGCTCAGCACCACTTCCACATGGCGAGGCCCTTGATTGAGATCCAGGGGCAATTGCAGGCGCACCGAGTTGTGGCCGGCCTGGAGCTGCTGTTTGCCCTGGTGCCAGCGGGGATGCTGGCGCAACTGGGCCAGCACCTGGTTGATGTCGCTGTCGCCGAACAGGTCGCTGGCGCCCCCGGACACGAACTCCAGGTTACCCAGGTTGTCGAGGCTGAAGATCAAATGGCCGCGCAGGCCGTCGATAAGGCGCCGGTATTTGGCTTCCCTGGCGGCCAAATCGTGCTCGGCCAGCTTGAGTTCGGTGATATCCCGCAAGGTCACGGCGATATTGCTGTCGGCGGTGACTGCCTGCAGATGCAGCCAGCGGCCGTCGTTGAGGGTCAGGCTGGTGGTGATACTGTCGCCCCCGGCCAGGTTCCTCAGCCTCTGGGCCAGCTCGGGTACCTGCAACTGGTTACAAAAATCCCAAAGGCTTTGGCCCTGGCGCACCGGCATGATGCGTTGCAAGGAGCTGTTGAATTCGCTCAGCTCCCAGTCCCGCTCGCCCTGACTCAGTACCAAGAGGCCGTCGATGCTGGCCTGGGACGCGGCCTGGAACAGGGCCCGGGAGCGGTTAAGGGCCAGGGCCCTTTTCAAGGAACTGTGCACCAGTACCGACAGCATCAGCGCCACCAGCATGGCGAAACCTATCATCAGGTAAAGATGCCAGCCCAGCCTTGCCGTGGGCGACAGGGTCAGCTCCAAAGGCTTGCCGAACCAATCGAACGGCTCGCTGATGCTCACCTCACCCGGCTCTCCCAGGCTATAGATGGCCTGGCCATCGAAGCGCACCGTGGCGGCAAAACCGGTGGCCAGGGCACTGTCGATGATGGTGGGCATCACCTGGCAAAGGGCTATGCCGTAATTGATGCGCCCCAGGCTGTCGCTGATGGCCACCTGCCCCCTATGCCAGGCACAGGACTGGGGCACAGCTTCGCGCCGGGCGATGCGCTGCACTCCTTTGCGGTCTTCCCAGGCCAGAAAGGACAGTCCCGGCAGCATGTTCTGCAGGTTGTCTGCTTCCTGGGCAAACCAGTTCTCGGTATTGGGGTGGGTTTGGGGCCAAACGGCGGAGAGTTGGGCCAGGGCCGCCTGGCGCTCGCGGGCAAAGGTCTTGAGGCGTTCGCGGATCTGCAGCGCCAGGATGTGGGTCTGCTGGCGCTGGTGCGCCCTGTTCTGCTCCAGCACCCAGTAGCCGCCGGTACCCAGCAACGACCAGAGCAGCACCAAAAAGAGTATGGGCAGGTATCGAAAGGTGGAAGATCCAACAGGCACTGTGGCAAGCCCCGAATTTTTGCGGCCAGCCTAAGGGTCGAGGATGACAGGGGTATGACAACCTAAGTCTTTATTAGTGAAGACAATTCAAGGCTCGGTTTGGGCCGGGACCTTATCTGCCACCAGCACCAGCCGCCGCCGCTCCAGATCCTGTGGCCCCGGCAGCAACAGCAACCAGCCAGGCCCCTGCTGCCAACGGTTGCCGTCCTTGGGCAGAGGCAGTTTCAGGGTCTGGCGTTTCCTAAGCTTGTCCCCGTCCAGTTGGTAAATCGCCAGGGCCTGGTCGCCGGCCTGCACCGCCAGGGTGCTGGTGCCCTCTTGCAAGGTGGCGGCGGCCATCAACGGAATACGAAACTCGCCGCTGCTAAGGGATACCGCCATGTCGGCGTCCACCCCTTTACCGACCCGTTCCAGGCGCCGCTCGGCATCCAGGCGTTCCAGGTGCAGGTCCACCGACACCGAGCCGGTCAGCAGCGCCGATACCACCTTGCCGACGCCGAGCTTGACGGCCGGGGTGAAAAAATCGGTGCGGCCGTCGCCGTCCAGGTCTTGGCGGCGCAGGGCAAAAGCCACCCCCTGAGTGCGGATCTGGCTGTCGGCCACCAAGGCAAAGCCCAGGCCGTTGTCGGTGCGCCGGCCAAAATGCAGGTCAAAATCGATGCTCTGATCCAAAACCCCGGCAAATTGCTGGGTGGCGATCACCAGATCGGCCAGGCCGTCGCCATCCAGATCCCCCAGGTACTCGACAGTGCGGATCGCCAGCTTGGACAGATCCTCGCCGTCATTGAGCCGTACCTGGCGCTTGGACAAGGGAGTCAGCCCCAGGGCCGGGGCATAAGGATAAGGGGTAGGGTTAAAACCCAGGCCCTTGCCCAGGTACAGCACCAGGCCCTGCTCCTCTTCCACCAGCAGATCCTCGGTACCGTCGAGATCCACGTCGGCAAGGTACAGGGCCTTGCGCTGGTAACTGGGGGCGCCATTGCGCAGCACCATGGTGGCGGCCACCGGCAGGCTGGCCAGTTGCACCAGCCGCTGGCCATCCAGGCCAAAGACCCTCAGTTCCTCAAAATCCGGTACGAAAAGTCGCTGGCCCTGACACCAGGCCACCTTGTCCAGGCGCCTTGGCACCAGGCCGCGCCAGATACTGGGCAGCGGGCCGAGGTCGAGGTTTTGCTCACTGCCGGCCAGCCACAGATGGCCTTGAGCCATCAGCAGCAATTGGCCGCCGTCCAGGGCACAAAAATGGTCGGTGTCCTTGGGCAAGCTAACGGCGCTGGCCTGCCAGTTGCGGGTGTCCACCCGGTTAAGGCCCACCAGGTCGCCGTCACGCCCGGCAATGTAGAGAAAATGGCCAGCCAGCTGCCAGTCGCCGTCGCCGGAAGCCGGCAGGGGCACCGCTGTCCACTGCGCCGCCAGGGTCGGCAAGGCCAAAAGGCTAAGGACGAGGCTGCGCAGCAGGGCCATGGGATCTCCTAAAGGGCCGACAACAGAGGCTTTTGATTGAGGGTCAGCTGTTGCCCCGCCACTTGGAAGCGCAGCAGGATCTGGTTGCCCTCCTCCCGCACCCAGCCCCTTTCGCTCAGTACCGTCAAGGTGTCGGCATCGATGGGCTCCAGGCCGCCCAGTTGCTTGGGCACCTTCAGCTCCACCTTGCCGTCGGCCAGGGCCATAAACTGGGCCAGGCTGTCGAGCTTGCCGGCCTTGAGGGCCAGGTAGCCTTCACCGGCCAGCTCGCCGGTGTCCGACCCCAGGTGCAATTGCTTGAAGGCCAGCTTGCCGCCCTTGGCCAGCAGCCCTTGCAGGCTGTCGAGGAAGGCGTCGGTGGCGGCGGTGTCTTCCCGGCCGCTGACCGCCATGGTCAAGGCCGCGCCCAGGGTCTTGTCCAGGGCCCGCTCGTCCAGGTTGTCCAGGGTCAGGTCCAACCCCAGGCCGCTGAAACGCTCGGCGTTGTATTTGACTTCGTCGGCCTGCCAATGGCTGTGGCGCTTGAGGCGGCCCTTGTTGGCCTGGGCCTCGCCATTGAGCCTGAGGTTGGTCAGGCCCCAAAAGCCACCGTCGCTATAGGTGATGGCGCCGACCTGGGCCTGGTAGCCTTGCTGGTTTTCCTGGCCCTGGCGGTCGAGTTTGACCCCCGACAGCACCAGTCGCCCCTGACCGTCTTTAAATTCAAGGCCATTCCAGTTGAGGCTGCGTTGCCAATCGCTGGCCTTGCCGTCGAACTGAAAGCTCAGGGGGAAGATGCGCAGGGCCAGGGCCTTGTCCTGCCATTGCAGGTAGCCTAGGCGCCCTTCGACACTGGCACTGCCCCAAAGGCGGTGCACGCTGTGGATGGCCAGGGGGGCTTCGTCGTCGAACAGGGCCTTGAGGTGTTTACCCTCGCCGCCCCAGTCAGGCTGGGTGTCGCCAACCACCTGCCAGGGCCAGAACTGAAAGTGGTGTTCCAGCACCAGGCTCGATGGCAGGCCGTGTTCCGACAACAGCTGTACCAGGGCCGCGTCGGTGAGGCTGACCTTGGTGCGGGCGCTGGCGCCGAACAGGCCGCCGTCAAAACCCAGGCTTTGGGCCTTGAGGCCCCGGGTCTGGCTGAGCTCACCCAGCCATTGCTGGTATTGCCCCTGGACCTGCTGGCCCAGAAAGAGGGTGGTTCCTAAGGCGCTGGCCGCAAGCAAGGCCGTCCCAATGAGTGCTTTTTTCAATGCCCTAATTCCTTGTTTTTTCGCCGCTTGTCACGGTCTCTTTAGCAACGGGGCCATGTTACTGCAATGTAAAGGGTTAAGTACAGGCACAAAAAAGCCCGCCGGCGGCGGGCTTTTTTCGGCGGCGCTTAGAGGTCGTCAGGCAGGCCGACGATGCGCATTTCCGACAACAGGTTGTCGGCGCCGTCCAGCTTGTCCATCACCCACAGCATGTAACGGGTGTCGACGTGGATGGAACGGGTGGCCGGGGTGAAGTCCCAGTCGGAGTTGATGGAATCATAGGTGCCGTCAAACAGCAGCCCCACCAGCTCGCCCTTGGCGTTGAGGGTCGGTGAGCCCGAGTTGCCCCCTGTGGTGTCAACGGTGGACAGGAAGTTCACCGGTACCGAGTCGATGGCTGCCATGTAGTAGGGGCCAAAGTCCTGGTCGGCAATGGCGTCCAGCTCCGCCTTGGGGGCGTTGAAGGGGGCCTGGCCTGTGTGCTTGTTGACGATGCCCTTAAGGGTGGTAAAGGGCAGGTATTGGGAGGTGCCTTTGGGGTTGTAGCGGGCACCGTCCTGGTCTTGGGTGATGGTGCCAACCGCCGGGGTATAGCCCTTCACGTGGCCATAGGTCACCCGCAGGCTGGAGTTGGCGTCGGGGTAGACCAGCTCGCCCAGGCTTTGCTTGTAGGCGATAAGGGCCTGCATAAACACCGGGCGCAGGGCCAGGAAACGCCCTGCCCTGTCTTCGCCCTGCTCCTTGATGCGCTCAAAGTCGGCGAAGCTGGCTACCGCCAGGCGGATAAAGGGGTCTTGGCTTGCTTCATAATCCGCCGGGGCCTTGTCCAGCCAGGCCAGGCGGGTGGCGCTGTCCATCAGGCCGGTGGCGCCGTAGAAGCCGTCCACCGCCTTGGCGCGAGCCTTGTCGTCGTCCACCGCCAGGGCCTGGTCGATGGCGCCGATGCGCTGGTCCTTGGCCAACTGGCGATAGTCATCCAGGCCATGGAGCCACAGGGCCTTGTCCACTACGGGGTGGAAACGGCGCTCCAGGCGGTTGAGGCCGGCTTCCATGCGGGCCCGGTCGCGGTCCTGGTAACCCGGTTCACGCTCGGCATCGGGCTTTTGCCTTTCCTTGGCCCACTTGTAGAGGCTGCGGGCGGTGGCAAAGAGCTGGCTTTCGCTGGCGCCACGGCGCTGCATGTCGGCCTGCTGCTGGGCCTGGTCGTCGAGGATCAGGCTTTGCAGGTCGCCCAGAGCCTGGCCGTACTGAGCCTGGCGGCCCTGGTCTTGCTTGACCCAGTTACCCAAGGCCGCTTCCAGGCGCACCTTGCGCTCCACCAGATCGCTCTTGGCAAAGCCTTCCAGTTGCCCCTGGAAGTTCTTGGCATAGTTCTTCAGGCCCTGGCGGTAGGAGGCGTATTTGATGCAGGCATCGTCCACCCCTTCACAGGCGTTGCCGATCAAGGTGTTGAGATCCGCCAGGCGCTTTTGCAAGGTGGGATAGTAATAACCGATGGCGTGGCGCACTTCCTGGGCGGTGCGGTAACGGTTGGTGGAACCTGGGTAACCGGCCACCATCACGAAATCGTCCTGGGCCAGGCCGCCGCCGTTGATGCTCAGATAGTGCTTGGGTTGGTAAGGCACGTTGTCGCTGCTGTACTCGGCCGGTTTGCCGTCCTTGCCCACATAGGCGCGGTAGAAGGAAAAGTCGCCGGTGTGCCTTGGCCACATCCAGTTGTCGATGTCGCCGCCGTACACCCCTATGGCTTCGGCCGGGGCATAGACCAGGCGCACGTCCTTGATCTCCAGCTGCTTGAGCAGCCAGTACTGGGCGCCGCCGTAGTAGCTAAAGACGTTGCAGCGGTATCCCGGCTCGGCCTCGCACTGGGCCACCAGGGCTTTTTCCTTGTCTTCCAGGGCCTTGTAACGGGCCTTGCCGGCCAGGTTGGCCAGCCCCTGGTTCATGGTGTCGGTGACCTCGGTCATGGACTCGGTGACGAAGATGCGCGAGCCCGGTGCCCCCGGCAGTTCCTGGTCCAGGCGTTTGGCCAGGAAGCCGTCCTCGATGAGGTTTTTATCTGGGGTGCTGTTGTACTGGATGCTGCCGTAGGCGCAGTGGTGGTTAGTGACCACCAGGCCCTTGGGGGACACAAAAGAGGCGGTGCAGCCCCCCAGGCTTATCACGGCGTTCATGGGGGCTTTGGTCAGATCGGCCAAGTCCGCCGGCGCTATCTTCAGGCCGGCGGTTTTAAGGGTGTCGGCCATCTGGGGCAACTGGGTGGGCATCCACATGCCTTCATTGGCCAGTGCCGAGGCCGACAACAGGGCCAGGGGCAGTAACCTTCTCATTCTTCTTCTCCCTGATTGTTATAGTATCACCCCGACCTTGCCCCAAAGGTGGGCAACTGGCAAGGTGGGATGCGACAAAGTGCGGCGCGCCGGGCACCATCTGCCCTTGCATTCTGCCAAGCAGCCCCCATATTGCACAGCATCACCCAGAGAAAAAAGCCTTTATGAGCCAGTACATAGTCGACGTCACCACCGAGAATTTCCAACAGCAGCTGTTGGAAGCATCCCTGAGCCAGCCGGTACTGGCGGCCTTCTACGTCAAGGGCCATGCCCCTTGCGATCAGCTGCTGACTACCCTTGAAAGCCTGGCCGGCCAATACCAGGGCCGCTTCGTACTGGCCAAGATAGACTGCGATGCCCAGTCCATGCTGGCCGCCCAGTTCCAAATCCAAAGCGTGCCCACCCTCTACCTGATTGACCAGGGCCGCCCGGTAGACGGCCTGGCCGGCCCCCAAACCGCCGAGTCGGTGAGCGCCCTGCTGGACAAGCACCTGCCCGAGCCGGTGGACCCGGACCTGGAAGCGGGCCTGGCCCTGTTCGACCAGGAGCAGTATGGGGAAGCCATCACCAAGCTGACCCTAGCGGCCCAGAACGCTGCCGACCCCCACCCGGTCAATATCGTGCTGGCCCAGGCCCTTATCGAAGAAAACCGCCTGGACGAAGCGGACGCCAAGCTGGCCACCATTCCCATGGCCTACCAGGACGCCGCCTTTAAGCAGGCCCAGGCCGAGTTGCAGCTGAAAAAGGAAGCGGCAGACACCCCCGAAGTGCGGGCCCTGTCAGAGGCCCTGGCCCAGAACCCCGAGGACGACGGCCTGCGCCTGAAACTGGCGGTGCAGCTCCATGCCGCCGGCCGGAATGAAGAGGCCCTGGAGGGCTTGTTGGCCATCCTGACCAAGGATCTGCAGTTCCAAAACGGCGAGGCCAAGAAGACCTGCCTGGACATACTGGCGGCCCTTGGCCAGGGCAATGCCCTGGCGGCCAAGTACCGGCGCCAACTGTTCAGTTTGCTCTATTGAGGGAAAAGGCGCCGAACGGCGCCTTTTTAGTTGCCCTTGCGGGGCTGGCGGCAGTGCCAGCAGAATTCGAAGGCGCCACCGTTGTGCTCACCGCACTGGCCGCAGAACCAATCGTCGCCGACGCTCTTGAAGTAGTTTTCCAGCACCTGACGGGCGGCATTGAGATGGTAGGGGTAACACCAGAGCCGCACCTGCTGCACCTCGGTGGGCAGGTCTCCCACCGCCCCCATCAGCAGATCCGAGTCCAGGCGCACCTGGATCCCCTCTCCCCCCAGCAGTCCTTGCAGCAGGTGGGCTTCGATAGTGTTGCTGGCGGTGTACAGCAGGGATTCGGTCACAGTTTGGCTCCCAGGCTCAACAGTTGATATTCGTCCACGCCGTGTTCGGCCACGCCGGCCATGTCCTTGGCGAACAGCCATTGGCCGTGGTACTGGCAGCGGTCCCAAAAGCCGTCCCACCAGCGCTGGCCGTCGGCCAGATGCAAACGACCCGTGGTATCAAAGTACGACAAATGTCCCCCATGGCGATAGCCAAAACAGCGGGGGGGCAGCCGGGTAATGTAGTCCTGGTCATTGACCACCCGCCAATAGCGCTCTCCCAGCAGCTCTTCCATGGCCGCCGCCAGGCTGTTGTCGAACACCCGGGGGCAACCGAAGGTGCAAAGGCCGGTGACATCCAGGTCCTGGCCCAGGGCCAGCTCGGCGGCCAGCACCGAGGCCAGGGCACCACCCAGGCCATGGCCGGTCAGCCACAGGGCCATGCCGGACTTGAGGTGGCGGGATAACAGCGGCAATAAGGGGCCGAGCAGGCTTTGGGCCTGCTCCAAAAAGCCGCCATGAACCTTGCCAAGGGGCCTTTGGACAGGCCAGAGCAGCAGCTGGGCCCGCAGATCCGTGGCCCAGTCTCGGGTATTGCCTTCAGGGTGATGGACAACCAGGATCAGGTGCTTGGGCGTTATCTCAAGTCCCAAGCTCAGGCCGCCCTGGGATAACACCTCACCTTTAAAGAGGCCTGCCGCCAGCTCGGCGTTCAGGGTGCTCAGGTGGGCCAGGTTGGCCCGGCTGAGGTGCTGGGGATGATTGTAAAAACTCACGGCGGTCATCTCTTGTGCTTTTCAATGACCATAGCCGCCTTTTAGTCCAAACGCACCTTGCCCCTGGCGGCCTTGACTTCGCCCCGGCCCTTCTTGGCCTTGACCCGCCTTTCCTTGGAAGCCCGGGTGGGCCTGGTGGCCCGGCGCACCTTGGGCCTGTGGCCGGCCTGTTCCATAAGCGCCTTGAACCTCTCCAGGGCCACTTCCCGGTTCATGTGCTGGGAGCGGTGTTCCTGGGCCTTGATCACCACCAGGGGGCCATGCACCAGGTGCGAACTCATGCGCCTTAGCCCTTCCTTGTAATGGTCGGGCAGGCTCTTGGAGTCTTCGAAGTTGAATTTGAGCAGCACCGACGAGTCGGTGGTGTTGACGTGCTGGCCCCCCGCGCCCTGGGCGCGCTGGGCGGAAAACTGCAGTTCGTGGGCCGGGATCACTATCCCGGCGGCTATCTCGAGCATGGTTCCTTACTTGCTGTCCTGGTCGATGCGGCTGGCCACGGCTCCCTGCTGGTCCTTGTATTTGGCGTCCAGGCGCTTGTTGTAAGGCCGGGCCGCCGGGGCCGACAGGGTTTCGAAGTTCAGGGCACCGATCTTCATGTGGGGGCGCAGGGCCAGGGGCAGCTTGCCGGAGTTATAAAACTCCAGCACGATGCGCCCGGACCAGCCCGGGTCGATACGGTGGGCGGTGACATGGACCATCAGCCCCAGGCGTGCCAGGGACGAACGGCCGTCCAACCAACCGACGATATCGGCGGGCAGGGTCACCGATTCATAGGTGACCGCCAGGGCCAGCTCGCCGGGGTGCAGGAAGAAAGCCTCTCCTTCGGGGATGACGATCTCGTCGCTCATCACCCTTTCCAGGGCCGCGTTCACTTGTGACCGGGGACCGGACAGGTCGATATAGGGCGCCGTGTGATCCTGGAAGACCCGGAACTTATCCCCCAAGCGCACATCCACGCTGACGCCGCTGATGGCGTCGGGGCCCGGCGGCGGGTCGATAACGATGCGGCCGTCGGCCAGGTATTCTTCGATATGGGTATCACACAAACGCATGGCGTCTTCCTACAGGTGCTGGCGGATCTTGGCTTTGAGCATGTCGATGGCGATGCGGTTCTTGCCGCCTCTGGGCACTATGATGTCGGCATATTGCTTGGACGGCTCGATAAACTGCAGGAACATGGGCCTGACCGTGTCCATATACTGCTTGAGCACCGACTCCATGGTGCGGCCCCGCTCTGCCACGTCCCGCACCAGGCGGCGCATCAGGCAGATATCCAGGGGGGCGTCGACAAAGACAGAGGCTTGCAGCATGTCCCGTAACGGTTTGTAAGACAAGAGCAAAATCCCCTCAAGGATGATCACCTTCTTGGGGGTAACGGTATGGGTGCTGGTCTTGCGGGTGTGTTCCTCGTAGGAATACTCGGGGATCTCCACTGCCTGGCCGTCCTTGAGGGCTTGCAGCTGGCGCACCAGCAGATCGTGCTCGAAGGCCTGGGGATGGTCGTAGTTGGTCAGCACCCGCTGGTCCATGGACAGCTCGCTCTGGTCGCGGTAGTAGCTGTCTTCGGTGATCACCGCGATCTCCTCGCGCCCAACCTCTGCCTTGAGTTCGTTGAAAATAGTCCTGGCAATCAGTGACTTACCAGATGCAGATGCACCCGCTATACCGATGATGACGCAAGGATTTTCCGTAGGCATGGGTCCGTTACTCTGTTGTCGGGCAAAAAATTGCGGCGAGTCTACACCATTTTGACCTCGATGGCTGCCGGCACCGCAGGTCTTTTCACCAGTGTGGCCAGCAGCTTGCGGGCGGCGGCCATATAACAATGGGCCTCATGGCTGTCAGGGGCGTTGACCACCAGCGGCTGGCCGCCGTCGGTCTGCTGGCGAATAGCCAGGGTCAGGGGAATGGCCCCCAATAAGGGCACCTGTTTTTCTGCCGCCAGGCGCACGCCGCCGCCGTCCCCAAAGAGGTGCTCCTGATGGCCGCACTGGCTGCACTGGTGGTAGCTCATGTTTTCCACCAGCCCCAGGGTCGCCACTCCCACCTTGTCGAACATGGCCATGCCCTTGATGGCGTCGCTCAGGGCCAGATCCTGGGGTGTGGTGACGATAACGGCCCCAACCAGGGGCAGCTTCTGGGATACCGTCAGCTGGATATCGCCGGTGCCCGGCGGCATGTCGATAAGCAGCAGATCCAGCTCAGGCCACTGGGTTTCGTTGGCCAATTGCAGCAGCGCCGTACTGGCCATGGGGCCGCGCCAGACGGCGGCGTCGCTGTCGTCCACCAGATAGCCGATGGACTGGGTGTAAAGCCCCAGGGCTTCGATGGGATACATGGTCTTGCCGTCAGGGCTGTCCGGATGCTGGCCCCGGGTACCCACCATCATCGGCAGGGAAGGCCCGAACAGGTCGGCGTCCAGCACCCCCACTTTCAGGCCAAGGGCTTTTAAGGCCAAAGCCAGGTTGATGGTGGTGGTGGACTTACCCACCCCGCCCTTGCCGGAGGCCACGGCGATAAGGTTTTTCGCCTTGCCAAGGGACTTGGCAAAAGCCGGCAACTGCCCTTCAAGATGCAGGGTGCGCCCGGCCAGCACCGGTTTTAGGGCCTCTTCCAGCTCACTGGCAAAGGCCGCAACCGGGTAAGGCAGCCGCAGGCGCAAGGTGGCAGTGCTCTCCTCCAGGGTCTGGGCCAGGTCGGCCAGGGGCAGGCCGGTTAAGGGGCAAAGCACCTCGGTGAGGCGCGGCTGGGTAGCTTTTGAGAAAAAACGCATGACGGCTCGGGGCATTTTTCGATGCCCCCAGTCTAGCACCGGGGCCTTGGGGCGGGAACCAAAGTGCTGTGGCATCAGCAGGCTAGCTGCGCCACTTTAGTGCAATGCCGGGGCACTTTGGCGTAAACTGTCGCCCTTACCGAACAAGCAACCAAGAGCGAGAGAAATGGCTGATTCGCGCCGCATTCTGGTCACCAGCGCCCTGCCTTACGCCAACGGGCCTATCCACTTGGGCCATATGTTGGAGTACATCCAGACCGATATCTGGGTCCGTTTTCAAAAACTCCGGGGTTTTGAAGCCTATTATGTCTGCGCGGACGATGCCCACGGCACCCCCATCATGCTCAAGGCGCGGGAACAGGGCATTAGCCCCGAAGCCATGATCGCCAAGACCAACGTGGAGCACCAGGCCGACTTTGCCGACTTCCATATCGGCTTTGACCATTACCACAGCACCCACAGTGACGAGAACCGCGAGCTGTCGGCCCTGATCTACAACCGCCTCAACGACGGCGGCTACATCAAGACCGAGACCATCTCCCAGCTGTTCGACCCGCAAGAACAGATGTTCCTGCCGGACCGCTTCGTCAAGGGAACCTGCCCCAAATGCGGCGCCGAAGACCAAAACGGCGACAACTGTGAAGTGTGCGGCGCCACCTACCAGCCGGTGGATCTCAAGGATCCCAAGTCGGTGGTGTCCGGTGCCACCCCGGTGCTGAAAGACTCGGTGCACTACTTCTTCGACCTGCCGGCTTTTGAGGGCATGCTCAAGGAATGGATCCGCTCCGGCTCCTTGCAGGAAGAAATGGCCAACAAGCTGGCCGAGTGGTTCGAACAGGGCCTGGCCCGCTGGGACATCTCCCGCGACGCCCCCTATTTCGGCTTCGAGATCCCCGGCGCCCCCGGCAAGTACTTCTACGTCTGGCTGGACGCTCCCATAGGTTATCTGGCCTCCTTCAAGGCCCTGTGCGAAAAGACCGGCATCAACTTCGACGACTTCTGGAAAGAAGACTCCGACGCCGAGGTCTACCACTTTATCGGCAAGGACATCATCTACTTCCACAGCCTGTTCTGGCCGGCCATGTTGGACGGCGCCGGTTTCCGTAAGCCCACCAACGTCTTCGCCCACGGCTATGTCACCGTCAACGGCGCCAAGATGTCCAAGTCTCGTGGCACCTTTATCAAGGCTCGCACCTACCTGGACCACCTGGACCCGGAATACCTGCGCTATTACTACGCCGCCAAGCTGTCCAACCGCATCGACGACCTGGACTTGAGCCTGGAAGACTTCACCCAGCGGGTGAACTCCGATCTGGTGGGCAAGCTGGTCAATATCGCCTCCCGTACCGCCGGCTTTATCACCAAGCGCTTTGACGGCAAGCTGGCCGACAGTATCGACACCACCCTCTTTGACGAGTTCGTGGCCAAGGGCGACGACATCGCCAAGGCCTTCGAAGGCCGCGAGTTTGGCCGCGCCGTGCGCGAGATCATGGCCCTGGCCGACAAGGCCAACGTCTATATCGCCGACACCGCCCCCTGGGTATTGGTGAAAAACGACGACACCCTGAGTGAGGCCCACCAGGTCTGTACCCTGAGCCTGAACCTGTTCAAGGTGCTGGTCACTTACCTCAAGCCGGTACTGCCAACCCTGGCCGCCAAGGTGGAAGCCTTCCTGGGCAGCGAGCTGACCTGGGCCAACCGTGGCGAGCTGCTGGTGGGCCGCGCCATCAATCCCTTCCAGGCCATGGTGAGCCGCATCGAGCCGGCCAAGGTCGAGGCCATGGTAGAAGCCTCCAAGGAAAACATGGCCAAGAAGGTCGAAGGCCCCCTGGCGGACGACCCCATCAGCCCCGAGATAAGCTACGACGATTTTGCCAAGGTGGACCTGCGCATCGCCCGCATTGCCAAGGCAGAGCACGTAGAAGGGGCCGACAAGCTGCTGCGCCTGGAGCTGGACTTGGGGGGAGAAACCCGCCAGGTGTTTGCCGGTATCAAGTCCGCTTACGCCCCCGAAGACTTGCAGGGCAAGCTCACCGTCATGGTGGCGAACCTTGCGCCGCGCAAGATGAAGTTCGGCATGAGCGAAGGCATGGTGCTGGCTGCCGGCCCCGGCGGTAAGGACCTTTGGGTACTGAGCCCGGACGACGGCGCCTCGGCCGGCAGCGCCCAGCCTGGCATGCGCGTTAAATAACGCCACGAAAAACCGCCCTTAAGGGCGGTTTTTTACACCTCGAAACCGTAGTCCCGCTCCACCAGGGCGATGCGGGTCTTATAGGCGCTGTACCATTTCTCCCGCCCCTGGCGCTGGGCCAGCTGATGGTCGACATTGGCTTTCCAGGCGCGGATCGCCTCCAGGCTCTGCCAATAGGATACGGTGATCCCCAGCCCTTCCCGGGCCGATTCGGCACCCAGATAACCCGGCTGCTGCGCCGCCAGGGTCGCCATGAGATCTGCCATCTCACCATAGCCTGCATCGACAGGGGTGCGAAGGGAGCTGAAGATCACCGCGTAATATGGGGGCTTGGGGGTTTGTGCTATGGCTGACATCGTTATTGTCTCGGCTTGATGGTCGGGACCGGGCGGGCACTCTTATTGGCCATCTACCCCTGGGTCAAAGCTGCAAAAGGCAAAGTCGTCGCTGCAGCAGCCTTGGCCGCAGGCCAGCACCCGGCCGTCATCAAAGTAAATAATGCCGCCAAAATCGAACGTAAAGGACCGCCACTGGCCGTCCTGCATCACCTGTCCTTTGACCGAACAACCGGTGCTGGCGTAATGGTCGTGTAGGCTCTGGGGATCTGTCCATTGGCCCTTGTCCAGTACCCTGCGGATATCGGCAAGGCTCGGCGCCGCACATTGGTATTGGTTGCGGTCGGTCACCTCCAGGTTGGACTGGAGCTGGCCAAAGGTCGGGACTTTCTGCTCGGCCTGGCAGCCCGCAACCGCCAATAGCGCCAGTAACCCTAAGCGCCCTTTCATCCGGCCTCCTTGTAAATCCTGTAGGCTTTCAGGGCCGAGGCGCCTTCGGACTGCTTGGGATCCTTATGGGCTATCTTGCCGTGGGCATAGATATCGCTCAGGGTCAGTTCAAAGGCAGCCACCAGTTGGTCTACCAGCCAGAAAAGCGACTGCTGCTGGGCCTCGTTGGGCAACTCATAGATCTCGCTTTGGGTGGACAGGGCCCCGACAATCTCGATGCCCAAGGCGTCATGGTTATGGGGAAAGCGATCCGGATAGTCCTTTTCCAGCTCATGGCGCGTCACCATCCGGAACTTCTGTCCCCAGTTGGTCCCCTTTTGATGAAGGATGGCGTCAATGGCCTTGGCGTCTTCCTCGGTGCAGGACGAGGTGGTGCGGCAGCGGGCATAGAGTTTGCCTACATGCCAGCACTGTTGTTTCAGGCTGGCACATTGGTAAATGCTGCCGTCTTCGCCGATGAGAAAATGGGTACCCTCGGGTTTGGTCGCCCAAGCGTTCAGCACCGAAGAGGCCGATGTGGTGCCGGTCCTGTGCAGTACTATCGCCTTAACGGGGGCCATGGGCCCGTGGGCCAGCTTGGGGCGGTCTTTTTTGGTGACTTTGGTGTGGGATACCCAACCGTCCTTGTCGATCGCGAACATACTCACCTCCTTGTTGCCACCAACCTAGCAGCAAAAGGCGGCGGCGTTACCAGAGCCGCTGCCATTCCATGCCTTGCTAAACCGCCTTATGCCGATACAACTCAGAGCTCCAACTGCTGCACTTCCTTTTTAATGGCGTCGTGGGCGGCTTCCTGGTCCCGCAGTAACTTACGGCGCAGCTTGGCTGCTTCGAAGCGTTGTTTTTCTTCTTCATTCTGTGGCTCTAACGGGCGTACCGGAGTGGGTTTGCCTTCGTCGTCCAGGGCCACCATGGTGAAGTAGCAGCTGTTGGTGTGGCGCACCACCTTGTTGCGGATATCTTCGGTGATCACCTTGATGCCCACCTCCATGGAGGTGGTACCGGTGAAGTTCACCGACGCCAGGAAGGTGACTAGCTCGCCGACATTGATGGCCTGGCGGAACATCACCCTGTCCACCGACAGGGTCACCACATAGGCGCCCGCATAACGGCTGGCGCAGGCATAGGCCACCTTGTCCAAGTACGACAACAGCTCTCCGCCGTGCACTTTGCCGGAAAAGTTGGCCATATCGGGGGTCATCAGCACGCTCATGCTGAGTTGGTGGTCTAGCAGGTGTTCCATAAAAATGCCTTATCAGTGTTGTGCCGCCACCTTAGCAGTATGGGCCGGCGGCGCCTAGCCTTCCTTAACAAGCGGCGCGCCTGGCCCATTTCTGTTAGCGTATCAACAAGATGACAAAGGAATTGGCTATGTCGCCCACCTTGATTGACCGCATTACTGACACCCTTGGCAACCATTGGGTGGTGGGCACGCCCCTTGGGGTCGGCAAAGCCAACCGGCTGCTCAACCAGCTCTACCTGCATGCCAAGGCCAACCCCCATATCCAACTGACCCTGATAACGGCCCTGTCCTTGAATCCCCCTGTGGGCAGGAGTGAGCTGGAAGAGCGGTTCCTGTCTCCTCTTCGCCGGCGGATTTGGGGCCAATACCCGGTGCTGGCCTACCAGCAGGATCGGGATGCTGGCACCCTGCCCGCCAACGTCAGGGTACTGGAGTTCTACGCCCGCTCCGGCAGCCTGCTCCACCACCCCCAGGCCCAGCAGGATTACATTTCCAGCAACTACACCCACGCCGGGCGCGACATCCTGGACAGGGGCATTAACCTGCTGGTGCAGGCCGTGGCCAAGGACGACAACACCGGGCGCTACAGCTTGGGGTCCAACCCTGATCTGAGCCTGGACGTGGCCGAAGCCCTGGCCCAAAGCGACAGGCCCAGCCTGGTGATAGGGGAAGTGAACCGGCAGATGCCCTTTATGGGCAACGACGCCGAAGTGGGGGAAGACTTTTTCGACCTTGTCGTCGATGACGGCGACCCGGGTTACCCCCTCTTTGCCACCCCTCAGGAGCCCATAGCCCAGGCCGACTACGCCATTGGCCTGCGGGCCAGTGCCTTGGTGGACGACGGCGGTACCTTGCAGGTGGGCATTGGCGCCCTGGCCGACGCCGCCGTGCAGGGGCTGAGGCTGCGCCAACAGCAAAACGGCCCCTACCGGCAGATGCTGGGGGCCCTGGGGGAGCCCAGCGAGGTGGCCCCTATGACCCAGGGTCTCTATGTGGCCAGCGAGCTAATCTCCCACCCGGTACTGACCCTCTTTGACGAAGGCCTTATCTGTCGCCAGGTGTTTGAGGATGAAGGGCTGCAGCAGCTTATCAACGACAAGGTACTGGCCAGCCCCCTGGCCGAGGACAGCATCAGCCGCCTAAGGGCTCAAGGCGCCCTGCCCCGCCACCTGGAGCAGCGCCACTGCGACTGGTTGCACCGCCACGGTTTTTTGACCCTTGATTGGCAGCCCCAGGGCCTGATGCTGGCCGGCCAAGCCCTTACCAACGACCTGGACCAGCCCCAGGTGCTGGCAGCCTTGGATAAGGCCGCCGCCGGGAATGTCCTCAAGGGCGGCATTGCCATGCACGGTGCCTTTTTTGTCGGGCCTTCGGTTTTTTATGAGCGCCTTCGCACCATGGACCCGGCGCAAAAGGCCCTGATTGGCATGACCAGCGTGCTGGAGGTCAACCGGATCTACACCCATTACCACCTGGAAAGGCTGCAACGGCAAAAGGCCCGCTTTATCAACATCACCATGAAGGCCACCCTACTGGGCCACGCGGTGTCTGACCAACTGGCCGATGGCCAGGTGGTGAGCGGGGTGGGCGGCCAATACAACTTTGTGGCCATGGCCCATCAATTGCCCGGCGCCCGCTCGGTGCTGCTGGTCAAGGCCACTCGGGGCAGCGGCAAGGCGCTGGAGTCCAACATCGTCTGGGAATATCCCCACAGCACCATTCCCCGCCATCTGCGGGACATTTTCGTGTCCGAGTACGGCATTGCCGATCTGAGGGGAAAA
The DNA here is from genome assembly GCF_000299915.1 of Gallaecimonas xiamenensis 3-C-1. Taxonomy (NCBI): domain Bacteria; kingdom Pseudomonadati; phylum Pseudomonadota; class Gammaproteobacteria; order Enterobacterales; family Gallaecimonadaceae; genus Gallaecimonas; species Gallaecimonas xiamenensis. The sequence continues at coordinate 229,330 of NZ_AMRI01000001.1, read as the reverse complement.
ACCGACAGCGAATGCATCGACGCCATGGTCAAAATTGCCGACAGCCGCTTTCAAGACGCCCTGATCGGCAAAGCCAAGGCCGCCGGCAAGCTGCCAAAGGACTACCAGTTACCCGAGCAATACCGCCATAACCTGCCCCAGGTCCTTGACGCCAAGCTGGCCCCCTTTAGCCAATGGCTGGCTCCCCTGCCCTTTGGCAGCGAGCTGACCGACTTTGAGCTGGAACTGGCCGGCCGCCTTGGCGCCCTGAAAAAAAGCGCCAGCTCCCTCTCGGGTAAGCTGGCGCTGTTGTGGCAATGCCTTGGGGCCAGGTCCTCGGCCAAGGGCCTAGCGGCCCTTAAGCACTTGGACCTTAGCGAGCCCAAAGACCTTAAAGGGCGTTTTTTTCGCCGGCTGGTGCTGAGCCTTTTTCACTGAACCAATGGCGGGTGCGGTTGGCAAAGGCCACCAGGGACAGCATCACCGGTACTTCCACCAGCACCCCCACCACTGTGGCCAGGGCTGCCCCCGAATGCAGGCCAAACAGGGAAATGGCCACCGCCACCGCCAGTTCAAAGAAGTTGGAGGTGCCAATCATGCTGGCCGGGGCCGCCACCTGGTGCGGCAAGCGCAGCTTGCAACCGGCCAGGTAAGTGAGGGCAAAGATGCCGTAGCTCTGGATAAGCAGCGGCACGGCGATAAGGGCGATCACCAAAGGCTGGGCCAGTATGGTCTGGGCCTGAAAGCCAAACAGCAGCACCACTGTGGCGATAAGGCCGAGCATGGACCAGGGCTTGGCCCTGGCCAAAAAGCCGTGCAGGCGTTGGTGGTCGTCTTTTTTATCCAGCTTGTGGCGGGTCAAGACCCCGGCCAGTAGCGGCAACACCACATAGAGCAGCACCGACAACAGCAGCGTTTGCCAAGGCACCTGGATGTCGCTCACCCCCAGCAGCAAGGCGGTGATGGGGGCAAAGGCAAAGACCATGATGAGGTCGTTCACCGACACCTGCACCAGGGTGTAGTTGGCATCGCCCCGAGTCAGCTGGCTCCACACGAACACCATGGCGGTGCACGGCGCCACCCCCAGTAAAATCATGCCGGCGATATACTGCTGGGCACTGGCGCCATCCACCCAGGGGGCGAACAGCACCTTGAAGAATAGCCAGCCCAGGGCCGCCATGGTGAAAGGCTTGATAAGCCAGTTCACCACCAGGGTCAGGGCCAGGCCCCTGGGCTTGCGCCCCACATCCTTGATGGCGGAAAAGTCCACCTGCACCATCATCGGGTAGATCATCAGCCAGATCAGCACCGCCACCACCAGGTTGACGTGAAAAAGCTCAAGGCTTGCCAAGAGGGCAAAAAGCCCGGGGAACAGGCTGCCCAGCAGCAGCCCGGCCAGGATGCCAAGGCCTACCCACAGGCTCAGGTAACGCTCGAAAATACCCACTCAAAGGCTCCTTTGGTTAACCCGTTTGGACAGGGCTTCGGCACTCTCTACCCGTTCGGAATAGCGGTCCAGCAAGGTGGCGTTCTGGTCCCGGGTCAACAGGGTAAAACGCACCAGCTCCTCCACCACATCGACGATGCGGTTGTAATAAGAAGACGGCTTCATGCGGCCATCTTCTTCGAACTCCAGGAAAGCCTTGGCCACCGACGACTGGTTGGGGATGGTCAGCATCCGCATCCAACGGCCCAGAATGCGCATCTGGTTGACGGCGTTAAAGGACTGGGAGCCGCCGCAAACCTGCATCAGCGCCAGGGTCTTGCCCTGGGTGGGGCGCACCGCCCCCAGGGACAGGGGGATCCAGTCGATTTGTGCCTTCATGATGCCGGTCATGCTGCCGTGGCGCTCCGGGGAGCACCACAGCTGCCCTTCGGACCAGAGCACCAGGTCGCGCAGTTCCTGGACCTTGGGGTGGCTGTCGGGGGCGCCGTCCGGCAGCGGCAGGCCGCTGGGGTCAAAAATGCGGGCCTCGCAGCCCATGGCCTCAAGCAGCCTGGCCGCCTCCTGCACCACCAGGCGGCTGTAGGAGCGTTCCCGCAAGGACCCGTACAGCAACAGGATGCGAGGTGGGTGGCGGCTGACGGGGGCAGAAAAATCCTCTGCCGTCGGCACCTTGAACAGGCCGGCGTCGATATGGGGCAAGTCAGTCATGGGCCAGGGCCTCCATCTTGGCTTTAAGGGCGTCCCCCGCCAAAGGGCCGGCGGCCAGCAAGGCACGGATACGCCGCTCTAACAGGGCGATGGTGGCCATAAAGGCGGCCTTGATTTCATCGGGGCTACCGGCCAGGGCCGACGGGTCTTTAAGGCCCCAATGCACCTTGACGGCCTTGCCGAACCAGACCGGGCACTGCTCGCCGGCGGCGCTGTCGCACACTGTGACCACCAGATCCGGGGCAAAGTCTTCAAAGGCGTCCCAGGACTGACTTTGAAGGCCATCGGTGGCAATGCCGGCTTCGGCCAGGTATTGCAGGCTCAAGGGGTGCACTTGCCCGGCCGGCTGGCTGCCGGCGCTGCGCACCTCAAGGGTGGTAGCGCCCAGTTGGCGGGCCACGGCTTCGGCCAGGATGCTGCGACAGCGGTTATGGGTACAGACAAAGAGGATTTTCATATATGAATTTCCAGATATCCTAGGTCAAAAAAAGTCAGCAACAGCGTTTGCCGGGCCTGTTGGCCATGGCCCCCAGGGCCGCCTTGGCCGCCGCCAGGGCAGCGTTACCTCCAAGGCCGGCTTCTCTTAGCAGGCCTTGGGCCCAAGCTGGCAGCTCGGGGTGCAAACGGTAGTAGACCCATTGGCCTTCGCGGCTGTCCAGCAGCAGGCCACACTGGCGCAGCTGGGCCAGGTGGCGGGACACCTTGGGCTGGCTTTCCCCCAGGGCTTCGGTAAGTTCGCAGACGCAAAGCTCCCCTTCCTGCTGCAACAGCAGCATGGCGTTAAGGCGGGTAGGCTCGGCCAGGCATTTCAGAAAGGTCAGGGTGTCGAGCATGGTGCCCTCCGAATACATACGGTAAATCATATATATGATTTACCGTATGTGAAAGGGCTATGTTCAGGCTAGACCCAGCAGGTGCTCGCGCAGGATAAGGCTGCCCACCACAATCAGCACCAGGCCCCCCAGCAGCTCGGCCCGCTTGCCGATAAGGGCGCCCAGGCGCTGGCCCAGCATGATCCCCAAGGTCACCATCACCAGGGTGGCGCAGCCTATCATCAGCGCCGCTTCCAGGATGTTGACGTCCACGAAGGCAAAACCCAGGCCCATAGCCATGGCGTCGATGCTGGTGGCCACGGCAGTCAGCAGCATCATCCAAAAGGCTTGGCCTTTGGGCTCGGCGTCTTCGTCTGCTTCGGGCTTTTGCAGCCCTTCGTGGATCATCTTCAGCCCCAGCACCAGCAGCAGGCCAAAGGCCACCCAGTGGTCCCACTGGGCGATAAAGCCGGCGGCACCTATGCCGATAAGCCAGCCCAACATGGGGGTCAGGCCTTCGACGAAGCCGAACAAGGCGCCGGTACGGATGGCATGGGAAAAACGGGGGTTTTTAAGGGATGCGCCTCTGGCAACCGCCACCGCAAAGGCGTCGGTGGACATGGCAAAGGCAATCAGAATAAGGGAAACAAAGCTCACGACAATTATCCAGACCGGGCAGATACCATGACGCCACCGCGCGCCCGGTCTTTATGGCACGGTGAAGTCGATGGTCTCGCCTGCCCGTTAAGGCCGCCTGCACCAGGGTGATTGGGCACCCAGTATGTTGACACAGGCACATCTTGCAAAAGATGTCGGCTACTCCCCAAAGCGGGCTGAAAAATAGCAGATTTGGCCCCCCTTGGGCAAGGCCGGCGTCCCTGCCGGCCTATGACATCAGCAGCCCAGGGCGCTGCGCAGGCCGCCGTAGCTGGCTTCCAGGCTACTTTGGCTGCTAGACGACAGCTGCGGCAGCAGGTTGATGCCAGCCCGGCGCTCTACCTCGTCTATGGTGGTTTCATAGCCGCAGTGGGAGGCGGAGCGGGGGCTGTCCTGCTCCATGATAAAGGCCGAGGCCTTGATGGGGCTGGTGTTGCGGATCACCACCTTCCAGTAGCCGGACGGTATGGTGTGACTCTCGTCAGCCTTGGGCAGGGTGCCCCAGTAGTATTCGTAGAGGGGACCGGTAAAGACATAGGTGTCCCCCTGGGCCCGCACCAGGGCTCGCACCGCGTTTTCCAGTTTGACCCAGGGGCCTTGGTTGAGGTTGGCGCTCTGGGGGGTGATGTTGGACAGGTAGTTGGTGTCGGCCCAGCTGCTGGTGTTGGAAAAGGACGCCAAAGGTGCCTGGTGGCCCCGATCTGTGCCCAAAACGGCATTGGCGTCGGTGTAGTCGGCCGGCTCCAGGGTGTAGGTGGCGTAGAGTTCAGGGTCGGCCTTCCAGGTGCGGCTGCGGCTGGGACCGTCTATGGTACTGCGGGTGACCTGATAGGCCACCCAGTCGGCAAACTTGGTGGTTCTGTTGTTAGACAGGGTGTAGATGTCCCGGTACACCACGAAGTTGCTGGTGGGACTGCCGTCTGGGCAACCGTAGAGACAGTTAGGTGAGGTTACCGCCTGGGCCGCCGTGGAAGCCAGGGCCAGGGTCAAAAGCAAAGTGATTGATTTCATGGTCTTTTCCTGTTGGTTATAAAGCCAACAGCAAAGTACCAGCAGCAGGTAACGAAATTGTTTACTTTTTATTAACTTGTGAGCTGGCGCTCCTCTTGCCCTTTGGGCCCCAAGATAAAAGAAACAAAAGCCTGCTCGGTGCAGGGTACCAAGTGCACCCTGAGACCGGGGTAATGGCCCCTTAGATGGTCACGCAGGTTGAAGATCACCAAAGAGGTGGCTTCGGCACCCTGACATTCGGCCACCAGGGCTTGATCCACATGGATATGCAGTACCGCCGGCAGCAGCAGTTCCTGAATTGGGGGTAAGGGGGTGGTGCGGTAAATGATCCGGGCAAGACTGGCAGCACAAGCCGAACGGAGGGGCATCCCTGAAACCTCTACAACGGACAGATCAAAATTCCAGCAGAGGTTAACATCTAGCTAGGCATTTTGTAATACGTTATATGCAAATTATCCAACTATGAAATATAAGGGCCTTAGTGAAGCAGACCGTCACTTTCCAACGACAGGCGGGCGGACAGCTCCGGGTCCAGTTCGGAACGACTCTGCCCTTCCCTGTGCTGTATGGCGAAGCTGACCCAGACGCTTGGCTTGCTGCGGGGCCGGGCATGGACATAACACCCCGGGTAGCGGTGGCGCAGGTGCTGGCGTAGGAAGAAAAAGGCTTCGATAACCCCGTGGCGCGCCTCAAGTACGTCGATCTCATCGTCCATGGCGAAAAAATCCACCACGGCGGGCAATTCGACACTTTGTAAGGGGGGAGGATTGGTACGGGCCCAGATGCGCATTGCCAGCGTCTGTACATCGCTCCTGATGTAGTCGACCATGGGTTCCCTCTTTTACAGACCTTCAAGCCCAGTATTGCAGCCCTGGCGCCAATGTCATCTTCAACGCCGATGTTATTCAGGAAAGGGATCAAGCGCTTGGCTGTAACAGGCCAGCGAAGGTCGTTTCAGCAGGTTAAGCATTAATGGGAAAATAGCTGATCTTCTGAAGCAGAAAAGGCGCCTGAAAGGCGCCTTCTTAACTCTTTGAATTATATGGTGCCCGGAGCGGGACTTGAACCCGCACAGCGCGAACGCCGAGGGATTTTAAATCCCTTGTGTCTACCAATTTCACCATCCGGGCTGGTGTAAAGCTGGAGGCGCGACCCGGAGTCGAACCGAGATCCACGGATTTGCAATCCGCTGCATAGCCATTCTGCCATCGCGCCAAATTGTCTGGGACTCTGGGTCCAGGCAAGAAGGCCTTGCCTTTTAAGCTGGAGGCGCGACCCGGAGTCGAACCGAGATCCACGGATTTGCAATCCGCTGCATAGCCATTCTGCCATCGCGCCTAAATTGTTGCAGTCAAACGCAGTATTGCCCTGCCCTTGTTACTGCCCATAACCGGCCTTACAGGCCCGCCATGTGATGACCGGCTGAATGGCCCATCATCTTTGTTTGGAGCGGGAAACGAGACTTGAACTCGCGACCCCAACCTTGGCAAGGTTGTGCTCTACCACTGAGCTATTCCCGCATTTTCATGTACTTCAGGTCAGCCCTGAAGTGCGAGCCATTCTACCTGTCTGCCGGTTCGAGTCAATAAGGCAAAAGCCTCTGTTATGACTGTTTAGCCAAAAAACAAACAGGTAGCTGCTGTTTTGAACATTAAGCCCCGGCTTTGCTCCACAGATCCTTCCAGGCGGCGGCCAGGTAGCTGATCATGGACCACAGGGTCAGCACCACCGCCACGTACAGCAGCGGCATGCCCAGGAACACGAAGGGTTGCCAACCGGACACCAGGCCAATCAGGGCTAGCATCTGGGCGGTGGTTTTCACCTTGCCTATCCAGGACACCGCCACATGGGAGCGTTTGCCCAGCTCCGCCATCCACTCGCGCAGGGCCGAGATGACGATTTCGCGGCTGATCATGATCACCGCAGGCACCGTGATCCACAGGCTCTGGAAATGCTGGACGATCAGCACCAAGGCGGCGGTGACCATCACCTTATCGGCAACAGGGTCCAAAAAGGCGCCAAAGGGGGTGGATTGCTGGAGTTTGCGGGCCAGGTAGCCGTCCAGCCAATCGGTGATGGCGGCCAGCCAGAACACAAAAGCGGCGGCGTAGTGAGCCCAGAAATAGGGTAAATAGAATACCACCAGGAAAATGGGGATAAGCAGAAGACGAAACAGCGTAAGCAGGTTTGGGATGGTCATGGCGGTCGTGCGAGGCCCTTCAATGGCTGTGCAGTGTAGCATGGATCTTTTCGGCCAATGAACGACTTATACCGGGCACTTTGGCCAGCTCGTCGATACTGGCCGCCTTGACTTGTTGCAGGCCCCCCAGGAACTTCAGCAGCGCCTGGCGCTTTTTCGGCCCTACCCCTTCGATACCCTCCAAGGTGGAGGTGCGGGCGGCCTTGGCGCGCTGCCCCCGGTGGCCGGTAATGGCAAAACGGTGGGACTCGTCGCGGATATGCTGCACCAGGTGCAGGGCCGGGCTGTCCGGAGGCAGGGTCAGTTCCTTGTGGCTGTAGCCGAGGATAAGCACCTCTTGGCCGGCCCGCCTGTCCACCCCCTTGGCTACCCCCACCAGCAGCGGCGCCCTTGGCCAGTCCTCAAAATGGGCTTCGGCCTGGGCCAGCTGGCCCTTGCCGCCGTCGATAAAGAGGATGTCGGGCAAGGTGTCTTCCGGGCTCTTAAAGCGCCGGGCCATGGCCTGGGCCATGGCGGCGTAGTCGTCCCCTGGGGTAATGCCGTCGATATTGAAGCGCCGGTAGTCGGATTTCAGCGGCCCTTCAGGGCCGAACACCACGTTGGACGCCACCGTATGGGTGCCCTGGGTGTGGGAAATATCAAAGCACTCCATCCGCTCTATGGGTTCGGCCAGGGCCAAAAAGCCCTTGAGGGCCTTGTAGCGGCCGGCCAGGGTGCCCTTGTGGGCCAGCTGGGCATCCAGGGCCGTTTCGGCGTTCTTGCGGGCCAGCTCCAGGTAGCGGCGCCGCTCGCCCCGGACCTTGACCTTGAACTGCACCTTGCGCCCCGCCTCCAGGCTGACCGCCTCGGCCAGTAGCGCCAGTTCGTCCAGGTTCTGGTCCAGCAGCACTTCGGCTGGCACCTGGCGGCCGTGCATGCCCCCCAGGTAGAACTGCTGCAAAAAGGCGGTCAGGGCCTCGGCGCTGTCGGTGTCCTTGGGGATCTTCGGGAAATAGCTGCGCGAGCCCAGCACCTTGTTGTCGCGAACGATCAGCACCTGCACGGCCAGTACCCCCTGGCGCTCGGCGGTGGCGATGATGTCCAGCTCTTCGGCGTCGCCGCTCACCCATTGGCGCTCCTGAACGGTGCGAAGGGCCTGGATCTGATCGCGAAAACGGGCCGCCGCCTCAAAGGCCAGGCCCTGGGCCGCCTCTTCCATCTTGGCCACCAGGCTGGCTATCACCTGCTGGTTCTTGCCGGCCAAAAACAGCCGGGCCAGCTTGACCTGTTCGGCGTAGGCCTCGTCGGTCACGTAACCGGCCACACAGGGGGCCAGGCAGCGTTTTAACTGGTATTGCAGGCAGGGCCGGGAGCGGTTGCGATAGACGCTGTCGTCGCATTGGCGAACCGGAAACAGCCGCTGCATTAATTTCAGGGATTCCCGTACCGCCCCGGCGGACGGATAAGGGCCGAAGTAATCGCCCTTTTCCTTGCGGGCGCCTCTGTGCACGCCGATACGGGGGTGGCGATGACCGGACACCAGAATATAGGGATAACTCTTGTCGTCCCTGAGCAGCACGTTGTACTTGGGCCTGTTGGCCTTGATAAGGTGGTTTTCGAGGATCAGCGCCTCGGTCTCGGTGTTGGTCACCGTGACCTCGATATTGGCGATGTTGGCTACCAGGGCCAGGGTCTTGGGGCTTTGCTGGGAGCGGGTGAAGTAGCTGGACACCCGCTTTTTCAGGTCCTTGGCCTTACCTACATAGATAACGGTGCCATCGGCATCGTACATGCGGTAGACACCGGGCTGGCCGGTGAGGTGTTTTAAAAACGCCTTGTGGTCAAACATCTTAAAGCTTGCTGGTATCGAGCATCCCGTGGCGAATGGCCAGGTGGGTCAGTTCCACGTCGTTGGTGATATCCAGCTTGTCAAAGAGGCGATAGCGGTAGCTGTTGACCGTTTTGGGGCTCAGGCTCAGCTTTTCGGAGATATCCTGCACCTTCTCCCCCTTGGTGATCATCATCATGATCTGCAGCTCCCGGTCGGACAGCTGGCTAAAGGGGTTTTCGTCGGTGCCACTGAACTGGCGCAAGGCCAGCTTCTGGGCGATATCCGGGGCCAGGTAACGCTGGCCGACGCTAACCGCCCTGATGGCTTTGATCATTTCTTCGGGGTTGGCGCCCTTGGTGAGGTAACCGGCAGCGCCGGCCTGCATCACCTTTTGGGGGATGGGATCTTCGGTGACCACGGTCAGCACGATGATCTTGGTGTCGGGGCAGTAACGGGCCAGTTTGCGGGTGGCTTCCAGGCCGCCGATACCGGGCATGTTCATATCCATCAGCACCACGTCCGGGGCATCTTCCCGGCACAGCTTGATGGCCTCTTCCCCGGTCTGGGCTTCCCCCACTACCTTCAGGCCTTTCGTGTCTTCGATGATCCGGCGGATCCCTGTCCGTACCAGATCGTGGTCATCGACCAGCAGCACCTTAATCAATGAGGCCCCCAAATACGCCAAGTTCTCTGCACCACAATCTAAGCAATGGCTGCGGGCCAGGCAAGGCATTCGCGCCGGTAATGAGGACAAGTGCCGATAAATAAAGCAAAAAGGCAGTGGAGGGAGGCTCTGAATGCAAAAAGGCCGCCCCAAGGGCGGCCTTTTCTTTGATTTGGCGGAAGGTCAGGGATTTGAACCCTGGATGGGCGTTAACCCATGCCGGTTTTCAAGACCGGTGCATTCAACCGCTCTGCCAACCTTCCATGCCAGCAACAAAGCGGTATCGTTGCTGACGGCGAGCACTATAGCCAGATGCCATGGGGCTGTAAAGAGGCCTTTGAATTGTTTGCCTAATTCCCAACCAAATCCGAATAAACCCGGCCGTTGAACTTTGCTAAGATGACGCTGTTCAAAGGGATAACCATCGCAAAGGAGCGATTCTATGCAGCAATATTCTGTTCATACCCAAACGGCCCCGGGCGTGGTCAGTACCAACAAGGTGCTGCGCAACACCTACTGGCTGCTGGGCATGACCCTGGCCTTCAGCGCCCTGGTCGCCTATGTCGCCATGAGCCTTAAGCTGCCACCCCCGGGTATTCTGATCACCCTGGTGGGCTTTTACGGCCTGCTGTTCCTGACCCACAAAACCGCCAACTCCGGCGCCGGTATCCTGTCGGTGTTCGCCCTGACCGGTTTTATGGGCTACACCTTGGGCCCCATCATCAGCCTGTATCTGGGCGCAGGCCTGGGCGACGTTGTGGCCCTGGCCCTGGCCGGCACCGCCACCGTCTTCTTTGCCCTTTCGGCCTATGTGCTGATCTCCGGTAAGGACATGTCCTTCCTGGGCGGCATGCTGCAAGCCGGTTTCTGGGTGCTGCTGCTGATGATAGTGGCCAGCTTCTTCGTCAAGGCTCAAGCCTTTCACCTGGTGCTGTCCGGCCTGTTCATCATGTTCTCCAGCGCCGTCATCCTCTATCAAACCAGCGACATCATCCAAGGCGGCGAGCGCAACTACATCCGCGCCACCGTCACCCTCTTTGTCAGCATCTACAACATCTTTGTGAGTCTGCTGAACATTCTGGGTATCATGAACGACGACTAATCATCGCAACCGACGAGCAAAAGGCCCCGGTTGGGGCCTTTTTTATTGCATGGCAACTTTTACCTTATTGATAACTGACTCTCCCCAGGCAGCCCTGGCCTTTGCCGAGGCGGCCCTGGCCCAGGGCCACCGGCTGACCTCTGTCTTTTTTTACGGCGAGGCAGTCCGCGCTGCCAATGCCCTGATACCGGCGGTGGGGGACGAGCCCCATATCGGCCATCAATGGCGCGATTTTGCCAAGGCCCAGGGCCTGGAGCTGGCGGTCTGTGTCGCGGCCGCCGAACGGCGTGGCATCCTGGATGAAGAGCAGGCCCAGGCCCACGATCTGGCCTGCGCCATGGCCGCGCCCTTTCGCCAAGCCGGCCTTGGGGAGCTGGTCACCGCCTCGGCGCAATCGAACAGGACAGTGCAATGGTAGAGAAAAAGATAGGGGTCTTGTTCAGCGCCCTGCCCTTTGAAAACCAGCAAGGCCGCGAAGCCCTGGACGCGGTACTGGCCGCCTCGGCCTACGAGGCACCTTTGAGCCTGCTGTTTATCGGTGATGGCGTGTGGCAACTGGTGAAGGGCCAAGACCCTTTACAAGCCCACAGCAAAGACTATCTTTCCACCTTCAGGGCCCTGCCCCTGTACGAGGTGGATGACATCTACGTCAGTGGCGAAGCCCTTGCGGCCCGGCAGCTGACCGAGGACGACCTGGCCCTTGAGGTCAAGGTGCTGAATAACGACGGGCTGCGCCAGGTGCTGGCCGCCCAAGATTGCATCTACAGGTTTTGACCATGAGCACATTGCATATCATTGCCAACCGCCAGGCCTTTGCCCGTGCCCAGGAACTGATGGAAGGCTGTGACGCCGTCCTGTTCCAAGGGGACGGTTGCTATCAGGCCCTGGACGCTCTACCCTCCCTGCCCTGCTACTGGGTAGCCGCCGACGCCCGCGCCCGCGCCCTGGGTTCGCGCTGCCCGGAGGCGGTCACCGCCATAGACTGGCCCAAAGTGGTGGCACTGACCCTCGAATACGACAAAACGGTAACCTGGTAAATGCTCGACACCATACCCCGCGACAAGCAAGGCTACCTGCTCAACACCGCCGACTGGCGTGAAGAGCTGGCCCCATTACTGGCCGCCGAAGAAGGCATAGAACTGACCGAAGCCCATTGGGAGATCGTACGTTTCGTGCGGGACTTCTACGCCGAATACAAAACCAGCCCTGCCGTGCGGCTGCTGGTCAAATCCGTGAAAGAAAAGTACGGCGAGGAAAAGGGCAACTCCCCCTACCTTTTCAAGCTCTTCCCCGAAGGCCCCGCCAAGCAGGCCACCAAGATAGCGGGCTTGCCCAAACCGGCGAAGTGTCTGTGATAAATACTGCATTGAGCTAGTGTGCCATGGAGGTTGGCTAGCCCGGGCTGATGCCGACCATCCATGGTCCCGCCCAGAGGGCCAGCTAAGGCTGTTGCGGACAAGGCTGTCGCGTTCGAATACACGACTGGACCCCCACTCGTTGTTGACGGACTTTTACGCCGGCGCGATCTCCACATAATCGGCCTTGGCTGCACCGCACTCGGGGCAGACCCAGTCATCGGGAATGTCGTCCCAAAGGGTGCCAGGAGCAATGCCCTCCTCGGGTTCCCCCTGCTCCTCGTCATAGATGTGACCACAGACGGTGCATTCGAATTTGCGGTATTTCATGGTAGCGGTCCTGCCCTGCGATTGGCTTCTCCTCAGCATAGAAGTTCGGGCCGTCTTCTCCCATAGCCATGCCTTTTACCCAAACCGCCAATGCCCAATACAGCCTCAGAACGGGTACTCTTGGGTGAAGGTTTTGCCATTGAAAGTATGAGTGCAGCAATGACAGCTGGGCGCAAGGCTGGTTTCGTCAAGCTCTGGGGCCACCCTTTGCAAGATGCCGTTGTCATCCACATAGAGTCCGCTGAAATAGCTGTTTTCCCCTATCCGCACATAGGGTTCGCCATGGGCAAGATCCGAGGCCACCAGCCAAAAAATGGGTTCTTTTTTGTCGAGCCTGGCAACGGCCTCGGCAAACACCGGGTCCCAAAGCTGCCCTACCTTGGCCAGCAGGAAGCGAAAAAGCGGGGTGTAGTCCAGCCCCCGCTCCACATCCTTGGCCATCTTGGTGGACCCGGCACCCTTGCTGTTACGCAGGTGCCGGTAGTGGCCCCCAAACCGGTGGTGGACTCCACGTGCCTTGGTATTGACCTTCCGAAAGAGAGGGTCTGGTCGGTCTCTTTTCATGGTCGACGGTATCCTTCAACAATGGGGCCTTAGCAATCCTTAGCCTTGCTGCCAGAGCCGCAAAAGGCGCTGACCAGGGCCTCTTTGCGGGCCTTGGACAGGGCCTTGACGGTCAGTTCCCGTTTCAAGGCCGCCGAATGCGCCCCCACCAGCTCCCAGTAAACCAGGGTCAGCGGCCCCTTACCGCGCAACGCCTTGGCGCCCTTCCCCGCCTGATGCTCGGCAAAGCGCCGGGCCACATCCAGGGTGATGCCGGTATAAAGGTGGCCCTTGGCGGTGCGCACCAGATACAAAAACCAGGCTTTATCCCCTAACAAAAGGGGCCTTTCGGCCCCGATACGGTCAGTTTTGGCTGAGTCGGCCCCACAGGCCTTTTCAGTCATAGAGAGTGGGGATAGGCTTGCGCTTGTGCTGGGTGCGCAGGTAAATCTGCACCAGGCGGTCGCGCACGTCATCGGACACCGACTTGCCTTCGAGGAAATCGTCGATTTCGTCGTAGGTCAGGCCAAGGGCGGCTTCGTCGGCCTTTTGTGGGGTAAGGCTTTCAAGGTCGGCCGTGGGCACCTTGCCCACCAGCAGATCCGGGGCACCCAGATGCTTGGCCAAGGCTCGCACCTGGCGTTTGGACAGGCCAAACAACGGCGCCAGATCGCAGGCACCGTCACCCCACTTGGTGTAGAAACCGGTGATATTCTCGGCGCTGTGGTCGGTACCCAGCACCAGGCCATGGGTCAGGCCGGCAATTTCATACTGAGCAATCATCCGCGAACGGGCCTTGACGTTACCTTTGACGAAATCCCGGTGGAAGTCGTCTTCCGGCACCAGGCCGGTGGGGGCCAGGCCGTCGTGGGCGGCGGCGGAAAGGCCGTCTACCCCGGCCTGGATGTTGACCGACACCGCGTGGCTGGGCTGGATGAACTGCACCGCCAGTTGCGCTTCGTCTTCGTCCTTTTGCACCCCATAAGGCAGGCGCACGGCAATAAAGCGGTAAGCCTTGTCTTCGCTGGACTCGTCATTGAGTTCGTCGACAGCCAATTGCGCCAGGCGGCCACAGGTGGTGGAGTCGACGCCGCCGCTGATCCCCAGTACCAGGGTAGAGAGGTTGGCGCTTTTGAGGGTGCGTTTGATGAAGTCCACCCGGCGGCGCACTTCCTGCTCCACGTCGATCTGCGGCTGGACACGCATCTCGAGGCGGATCTCATTTTCAATGGACATAGGTCAACATCCTTCCGACTGTTCAAGGTAAAAGGGCGCCGAAGGCGCCCTGCTATTAACCGATATGGGTCTTGCCGCCCATGTAGGGGCGCAGTGCTTCTGGCACTTCGATACGCCCGTCGGCTGTTTGGTAGTTTTCCATGATGGCCACCAGGGTACGGCCGACGGCCAGGCCGGAGCCGTTGAGGGTGTGCACCAGTTCCGGCTTGCCGGTTTCGCTGTTACGGAACCGCGCCTGCATGCGCCGGGCCTGGAAGTCACCCACGTTGGAGCAGCTGGAGATCTCCCGGTAGGTGTTCTGGGCCGGCAGCCACACTTCCAGGTCGAAGGTCTTGGTGGCACCAAAGCCCATGTCGCCGGTGCAAAGGGCCATGGTGCGGTACGGCAGGCCCAGTTTTTCCAGCACGGTTTCGGCGTGGCGGGTCATCTCGTCCAGGGCCTCGAAGGACTTGGACGGATGAACAATCTGTACCATCTCCACCTTGTCGAACTGGTGCATGCGGATAAGGCCGCGAGTGTCACGGCCGTAAGACCCGGCTTCAGAGCGGAAACAGGGGCTGTGGGCGGTAAACTTCAGGGGCAGGCTACCTTCTTCGACGATCTCGTCGCGCACCAGGTTGGTGAGCGGCACCTCGGCGGTGGGGATCAGCGACAGGTGCTGGCGCTCTTCGGTGGCCGGCTTGATGTTAAAGAGGTCTTCACCGAACTTGGGCAGCTGGCCCGTGCCTTTGAGGCTGTCTTCGTTCACCAGGTAAGGAACGTAGGTTTCCTGGTAGCCGTGCTCTTCGGTGTGCAGGTCCAGCATGAACTGGGCCAGGGCGCGGTGCAGCTTGGCCATTTCGCCGTGCATCACCACGAAGCGGGCGCCGGACAGCTTCACGCCCTGCTCGAAAGACAGGCCGCCAAGGCGGGTGCCGATATCCACGTGGTCCTTGACGTCGAAGTCGAAGGTGCGGGGGGTGCCCCAGAGGCGCACTTCCACGTTTTCGCTTTCGTCTTTACCCACAGGGGCAGAGTCGTGAGGCAGATTGGGGATGGCCAGGGTGATGGCGTCCCATTCGGCCAGGATCTGGTCCAGCTCGGTTTTAACGCTGTCCAATTCCTCGTTGATCTGGGTAACCGCCGCCTTGAGAGGGGCGATGTCTTCGCCGCTGCGGGCGGCCTGGCCTATGGCCTTGGAGCGGGTATTGCGCTCGTTTTGCAGCTCCTGGGTACGCACCTGCAGGGCTTTACGTTTTTCTTCAAGGGCTTCAAGGGCAGCCACGTCCAGCTTAAAGCCGCGGGTGGCGAGGCGCTCGGCAGTGGTGTGCAGCTCGGCGCGCAGAAATTTGTTATCCAGCATGGTAGTTGTTCAGGTCCATTCAGTCTTCGGGCAGTGTATCAAAGCCCTGGGCGTTGGAGTAGCGCTGCACCGGGCTTTGGCGGTCCCGCTCGGCCAGATAGTCGAGCTTTTCACCGATCTTCAGTTCCAGACCCCGGTTGGACGGCTGGTAGTAGCGCCTGTTCTTGAGGGCTTCGGGGAAGAAGTTCTCGCCGGCGGCATAGGCGCCGGGTTCGTCATGGGCATAGCGGTAGTCGCTGCCGTGGCCCAGGGATTCCAGTAACTTGGTGGGGGCGTTGCGAAGGTGCAGTGGCACCGGCAAGTCCCCTGCCTGGCGGGCGTCCTGGCGGGCGGCCTTAAAGGCGGTGTAGACGGCGTTGGATTTGGGGGCGCAGGCCATGTAAACGGCGGCCTGGGCTATGGCCCGCTCTCCCTCGGCCGGGCCGACCCGGGTGAAGGTGTCCCAGGCGTTAAGGCCTATGGTCAGGGCCTTGGGATCGGCATTGCCGATGTCCTCTGAAGCGATGGCCAGCAGGCGCCGGGCCACATACAAGGGGTCGCAGCCCCCTTCGAGCATCCGGCAATACCAATAGAGGGCGGCGTCCGGCGCCGAGCCCCTTACCGACTTGTGAAAAGCGGAAATCATGTCGTAGAAAAGGTCCCCGCCCTTGTCGAAGCGGCGGATCTCGGCCCCCAGGGTGGAGGCAATAAGATCTTTGGTGATACGGCCGTCGTCGGCCATATCGGACAGCATTTCCAGGTAATTGAGGGCCCGGCGGGCATCGCCGCCGGCCATCTGGGTCAGCACGTCCAAGGCGTCTTCATCCAGGCTGATACCGGTTAGGCCCTCGGGGGCCACCAGCGCCCTTTGCAAAAGGCCGCTGATGTCGTCGTTTTCCAGGCTTTTGAGCACATAGACCCTGGCCCGGGACAACAGGGCGCCGTTCAGTTCAAAAGAGGGGTTTTCGGTGGTAGCGCCGATAAAGATAAAGGTGCCGTCTTCGATATGGGGCAAAAAGGCGTCTTGCTGGCTTTTGTTAAAGCGGTGCACTTCGTCCACAAACAGCAGGGTTTTGCGGGCCCGGCTGTGGGCCCTTTCCACCACGGCGCGAATATCCTTGATGCCGCTGGTCACCGCCGAGATGCGTTCCACCTCGGCGTCGGAATAGCGGGCAATGAGCTCGGCCAAGGTGGTTTTGCCGGTGCCGGGTGGGCCCCAGAGGATCATCGAGTGGGGTTTACCGGCCTCCAGGGCGCGGCGCAGGGCCTTGCCCTGCCCCACCAGGTGCTGCTGGCCTACATAGTCGTCAAACTGCTTGGGCCGCATCCGCGCGGCCAGGGGTTCTACCGGGCCGTCCCCAAAATCAAAACCCAGGTTGCTCATCGCTGGTCGTCGACCGCCACCCCTTGGGGAGGGGTAAAGCTGAACTGCACTTGGCCGTCCTGGCTGCGGGGCGCCTCGAAGCCTGAAAAAGTCACGGTATTGAGCTGGCCGGAGGCGTCGTGGATCACCAGCCCCGCCACCTTGTCGCCGCTGAATTTAACGGTCAGGGCGGTGACATAGGCGTCCTTTTCATCCTTGGGGGTGATGTCGTAATTACCGCCCTTGGCCTTGATGGTGAACTGGCTCCATACCAACGGGTCTTGGCTGGAGAGCAGCAGCATGGGGGTGCGGCCCACCGCCTCTTTGGGAGAGTAAAGGGTCACCTGCTCCACAAAGGGGTTATAGAGCCACAGGGTGTTGCCGTCGGAAACCAGCAGGGTTTCGTCCGGCGACTGGGTATGCCAGTAGAGCTTTTGCGGGCGCTCTACCGCCATCTGGCCTTCGGCTTCCATGGCCAGGTTACCGTCGCTGTCGGTGACCTTCTGGCTGAAGTGGGCCGAGAAGCTGTCGAACTGGGCCAGCTTGGCCTTGAGGTCGGCGGCGTCGTCGGCAAAGGCGGCGCCGCTCGCCAGGAGCAGCGCCAGGGGCAAAATTCGCATATTAATCTCCGTGGTGGGGCACCAGCACGTCGCGGTTGCCGTTGTGGCCGGCGGAGGACACTATGCCGGCCATTTCCATCTGTTCAATCAGGCGGGCAGCGCGGTTGTAGCCGATTTTCAGCTTGCGCTGCACGCTGGATATGGAGCCCCGGCGGGACTCGATCACGAAGGCCACCGCCTCGTCGTAGAGGGGGTCTTGTTCGCCGTCTTCGTCCATGGACTCGCCGGGCAGCAGGGTTTCCTGGGTCATTTCCCCGGCCAGGATGGCCTCAATGTATTGGGGCTTGCCGCGTTTTTTCCAGTCTTCCACCACCCGGTGCACTTCATGGTCGTCTACAAAGGCACCGTGGACCCGGGTCGGCACGCCGGAGCCCGGCGGCAGGTACAGCATGTCGCCCTGGCCCAGCAGGCTCTCGGCCCCTTGCTGGTCCAATATGGTGCGCGAGTCTATCTTGCTGGACACCTGAAAGGCGATACGGGTGGGAATGTTGGCCTTGATAAGGCCGGTTATCACGTCAACCGAGGGGCGCTGGGTAGCCAAAATCAGATGAATACCGGCCGCCCTCGCCTTCTGGGCGATACGGGCAATCAGCTCTTCCACCTTCTTGCCGACGATCATCATCATGTCGGCAAATTCGTCCACCACCACCACGATGCGTGGCAGGGGCTCGAGGTTGGGAGCTTCGGGCTCCATGGAGCTGTTGGGGTTCCACAAGGGGTCTTTAAGGGGCGCGCCGTCCTTGATGGCGTCTTTGACCTTCTGGTTAAAGCCCTTGAGGTTACGCACCCCCATCATGGACATCAGCTTGTAGCGCCGCTCCATTTCCCCTACGCACCAGCGCAGGGCGTTGGCGGCGTCCTTCATGTCGGTGACCACCTCGGCCAGCAGGTGCGGAATGCCCTCATAGACCGACAATTCCAGCATTTTCGGGTCAATCATAATCAGGCGCACGTCTTCCGGGGTGCTCTTATAAAGGAGCGACACCAGCATGACGTTCACCCCCACTGACTTACCGGAGCCGGTGGTACCGGCTACCAGCAGGTGGGGCATCTTGGCCAGGTCCACCACCACCGAGTTGCCGGCAATGTCCTTGCCCAGCACCATGGCCAGCGGCGAGGCGTTATCGTTGAATTTGTCGTCGTTGATGACTTCGGACAGATACACCGTTTCCCGGTGCTTGTTGGGCACCTCGAGGCCGATAACCGATTTGCCGGGAATGACTTCCACCACCCGCACCGAAATGGCCGACAGGGCCCGGGCCAAATCTTTGGACAGGTTGGAAATTTTGGAGACCTTCACCCCGGGGGCCAAGTCCAGCTCGAAACGGGTGATAACAGGGCCCGGGTGCACGTCCACCACATTGGCCTGCACCCCAAAGTCCAGCAGCTTTTCTTCCACCAGGCGGGACACCATGTCCAGCTCTTCCTGGCTGATGGGATTGCGGTTCTTGTCGGGGCGGTCCAGCAGGCCCATGGACGGCAACGGCGTCATGGTGGTTGCCGGCTCCCCTGCTGCGCCCATGGCGTCGTCCAGCACCTCGGGGAACGACGCCTTGGCCTGGGTCGGCGCGGCCTTGGGCGCCGAAATAACGGCAGTATCAGGCTCGTCCAGCCAAGGGAGATCCAGATCGTCTTCGTCGTCATCCATGGGAATGGACAGCACCGGCTCTTTGGGCTGGGCAGGCTCTACCTTGTCCTTTAAGGACAGTACCGGCTCTTTGGCTTCTTTGGCCTTGGGTAAGGCTTTAGGCAGGGTCTTGGCAGCCGGTTCTTCGTCGTCCTCATGGTCTTCGTCGTCATCGAAAGAGACGCGTTTGTCGGCGCGGGACTGGCTGCCTATCTGCTGGATGCGGTCCCAGCACCACAGGGCCCCCTCGACCACCAGGGCACCGAGACGGTCCACCAGCGCCACCCAGGACAAGCCTGTGACCATGGTAATGCCGGCCGCTGTCAGGGCCAGCAAGATAAGGAAGGTGCCCACAAAGCTGAACCAGGGACGCAGGGCCGTGGCCACCAGATCGCCAATCAGGCCGCCGGCAGAGTAGGTGTGGATGTCCCCAAGGTAAACCGAACTCAGGCCCGCCAGGCCCAGCAGACTCAACACCACGCCGATCAGGCGCAGCCCTGCCGCCAGGTAGTCAATGTCCATCAAAGAGCGATAGTGGCGAAAGCAGAACCAGCCGCCAAGGGCCACCATAAAGGGCAGCAGGTAGGCCAACAGGCCGGTGCCGAACAGCAGAATATCCGCCACCCAGGCCCCTATGGTGCCGGCGGCGTTTTGGATTTGGCCGGGCACGCCGGTTTGGGACCAGCCGGGGTCGGCAGGATTGAAGGTGGCAAGGGCCACCAGCAAAAACAACGAGAAAAGGGTGCAAAGCACCAAACCGGCTTCCAAGAGCCGTTGTACCCCGGACAAGCGTCTGAGCTCCATGCGCTCCAAAGATCCCACTCCAAACTTATTTCTTATCTTCGTGATGATACCAGCCTCACCCATTAATCAGTACCTTGGAAACACCCTTCACTTCTTCCATTACCACGTAGGTTCGAGTCTCCTTGACCCCCGGCAAACGCAGCAGGGTCTCACCCAATAATTCACGGTAGGCAGACATATCTGCTACCCGGGTCTTGAGGAGGTAGTCGAAATCACCAGAGACCAGGTGGCACTCCTGGATGATGTCGAGCTTCTGCACCGCCAGGTTGAACTGGTCAAAGACCTCGGAAGAGGTACGCTCCAGGGTGACCTCCACAAAGACCAGCAGCGCCGCCCCCAAATACCTCGGGTTAATGATGGCGGTATATCCCTGAATAAAGCCTTGCCGTTCGAGCCGTTTTACCCTTTCCAAACAAGGTGTTGGGGACAGTCCCACACGCCTGGATAATTCCACGTTAGAAAGGCGACCGTCATTTTGCAGCTCTTTCAATATGTTGCGATCAATACGGTCTAGCTCTTTGACCCCTTTTCGCGCAGATGACAGCATAAATCCTCTAGCAGACCCATTCCTATCAGCAGAAAATACTGAAAAATCACCAAATAAAGCAACCTATTCTCTAACCCCCTCCCTATACTAGCCGCCAATTCCGCTACCGGATTGATAACAAAAGGAAACAGCAGATGATCATTGGCGTACCTAAAGAGATTAAGAACCACGAGTACCGTGTCGGCATGGTTCCCGCCTCCGTCCGCGAGTTGGTCAACCACGGCCACCAGGTAGTGGTTGAAACCAACGCCGGCCTGGGCATCGGTTTTACCGACGAAGACTACGTGGCTGCCGGCGCCGCCATCCTGGCCAGCGCCGAAGAGGTGTTCGCCAAGGCCGAGATGATCGTCAAGGTCAAAGAACCCCTGGCCAACGAGCGCGCCCGCCTGCGCCAAGACCAACTGCTGTTTACCTACCTGCACCTGGCCCCCGATCTGCCCCAGACCGAAGATCTGGTCAAATCCGGTGCCGTCTGCATCGCCTACGAGACCGTGACCGATGACCGTGGCGGCCTGCCGCTGCTGGCCCCCATGTCCGAAGTGGCTGGCCGCATGTCCATCCAAGCCGGTGCCCAGGCCCTGGAAAAATCCCGTGGCGGCCGTGGCGTGCTGATCTCCGGCGTGCCCGGTACCGATCCGGCCAAAGTGGTAGTGATCGGTGGTGGCGTGGTTGGCTCCAACGCCGCCCGTATCGCCGTTGGTATGCGTGCCGACGTGACCATCCTGGACCGTTCCATCGACACCCTGCGTCGCCTGGACGCCGAGTTCGGTGGCCGCGCCAAAGTGGTCTACTCCACTGCTGACGCCCTGGAGCGCCACGTGCTGGAAGCAGACCTGGTGATCGGTGCCGTCCTCATCCCCGGCGCCGCCGCCCCCAAACTGGTTACTGCCGACCACATCAAGCGCATGAAGCAAGGCGCGGCCATCGTTGACGTTGCCATCGACCAAGGCGGCTGCTTCGAGACCTCCAAGGCCACCACCCACGCCGAGCCCACCTACATCGTTGACGACGTGGTGCACTACTGTGTGGCCAACATGCCTGGCGCCGTGGCCCGTACCTCCACTTTCGCCCTGAACAACGCCACCCTGCCCTACATCATCAAACTGGCCAACAAGGGTTACAAACAAGCCCTGCTGGACGACAAGCACCTGCTGGCCGGTCTGAACGTGATGCACGGCAAGGTCACCTGTAAGGAAGTGGCCGAAGCCCACAACCTGGCCTACGTTGATCCCAAGGCCCTACTGGGTGCCTAAGGGCGATTGACTGAATCGACAAACCCCTGCGCAAGCGGGGGTTTTTTGTTGCTGCCCTTTTCCCTAGAATGCGTGGCAACGACTTTCGAGGAGTATTTATGAAACACGCTCGCCTGATGATCCTGGGCTCCGGCCCTGCCGGCTACACCGCCGCCGTGTACGCCGCCCGCGCCAACCTCAACCCCGTGCTCATTACCGGCATGCAGCAGGGTGGCCAGCTCACCACCACCACCGAAGTGGAAAACTGGCCAGGTGACGCCGACGATCTGACCGGCCCGCTGCTGATGGAGCGCATGCAACGTCACGCCGAGAAGTTCAACACCGAGATCCTCTTCGATCACATCAACCAGGTGGACTTCAGCCAGCGCCCCTTCATCCTCACCGGTGACAACGGCCAGTACTCCTGTGACGCCCTGATCATCGCCACCGGCGCCTCAGCCAAGTACCTGGGCCTGGAGTCCGAAACCGCCTTTTCCGGCCGTGGCGTGTCCGCCTGTGCCACCTGCGACGGTTTCTTCTATCGCAACCAGAAGGTGGCGGTAGTGGGCGGCGGCAACACCGCCGTGGAAGAAGCCCTGTATCTTGCCAACATCGCCAGTGAGGTGCACCTGGTGCACCGCCGCGACAGCTTCCGTGCCGAGAAGATCCTGATAGACCGTCTCTACAAGAAGGTTGAAGAAGGCAAAATCGTGCTGCACCTGAACCGCACCCTGGACGAAGTGCTGGGCGACGACATGGGTGTGACCGGCGTGCGCCTGGCCTCCACCCTGGGTGAAGGCGCCCAGGAACTGGCGGTTGCCGGCTGCTTTATCGCCATCGGCCACAAGCCCAATACCGACATCTTCGCCGGCCAGCTGGAGATGAAAGACGGCTACCTGAAGGTGCAAAGTGGCCTGGAAGGCAACGCCACCCAGACCTCCATCCCCGGCGTTTTCGCCTGTGGCGACGTCATGGACCACATCTACCGCCAGGCCATCACCTCTGCCGGTACCGGCTGTATGGCTGCCCTGGATGCCGAGCGTTATCTCGACAGTCTGGACAACTAAGCCAAAGGGCCGCTTTCGCGGCCCTTTTAGTTAGCGCTACACTCAAAGGGATACTGAGAGCATTTTAAGAAACGATGACCATAGCGCTCCCCGAACTGCCCGACAATCCGTGTCTGTTCCCCGATCCCGTGCATGCACTGGACCAGCCGAACGGCTTGCTGGCCTTTGGCGGTGATCTCTCCCCTACCCGCTTGATGGCGGCCTACCGCCTGGGTATTTTTCCCTGGTTCAACCCCGGTGAACCCATTCTCTGGTGGTCCCCCAATCCCCGTGGCGTTTGTGTGCCAGGGCAAATTCACCTGTCGGCCAGTTTGCAAAAATGGCTGAGAAAGACCCCCTATCAGTACCGCTGCAACACCGCTTTTGCCGAGGTGCTGGAAGGCTGCGCTGCTCCCAGAGACGGTCAGGGCGGCACCTGGCTGAGTCCGCAGATGCGCAGCGCCTACCAGCGCCTTCATGAGCTGGGTTTTGCCCACAGCGTGGAAGTCTGGCTGGACGGCGCCCTGGCCGGTGGCCTCTATGGGGTCAGTGTCGGCAGTATTTTTTGCGGTGAGTCCATGTTCCACCGCCAACCCAACGCTTCCAAGGCGGCTTTTGCCGCTCTGCACCATCATCTGTTGGACCACGCAGTCCTTATCGATTGCCAACTGATGAATCCGCACCTGGAGCGCCTTGGCGTGCGGGAAATGCCAAGGTCCGACTATCTGCACCTCTTGGCCGAGCACAGGGACAGGCCCATGGCCGAAGGGCTCTGGACACCGGGAGACTGGCCATGTCCGTGAACCTGCTAAAAGGCCTCTATTGCGGCCTGACCAAGCCTTTTCCCTGTGCCTATCTGCCTGACAAGGACGAACAGCTGCTGGTGGTCACCCAATCCCCCATGGACGCCGAGCGCTACGAAGTGCTGTTGTCCATGGGCTTTCGCCGCAACGGCTCAGACGTCTACCGGCCCTATTGCCACCACTGCCATGCCTGCGAGTCGGTACGGGTGGACGTGGACGCCTTCAGTCCCAACCGACGCCAGCGGCGTGTCGCTCGCAAGAACAGCGACTTGACCTTGCGTATCGAGCACAGCTTTACCCCAGAGCATTTCGATCTCTACTGCCGTTACATCAATGCCCGGCACCGGGACGGGGGCATGTATCCACCGTCAGAAAGCCAGCTGGCCCACTTTGCCAAGGCCGCCTGGTTGCCCCTTAGCCTTATCTGCCTGTACCGGGGCAAGCAGCTGATGGCCTGCGCCGTCACCGACGAAACCCCGGCCGCCTATTCGGCCCTTTACACCTTTTTTGACCCGGACGAAGAGGCCCGCTCACTGGGCACACAAGGGGTATTGATGCAGCTGGAGGCGGCAAAAGCCAGGGGAAAACAGTGGCTTTACTTGGGATATCAAATCGATGCGTGCCAGAAGATGAACTACAAAACCCAGTTCATGCCCTACGAGCGATACAGTGGCGGCGCGTGGCAACGCTTTACAGGGGCCGCCAGTTAAGGCAAGATTGGCGCCGATTTCTTGGTTATAAGAGGTTTTGCATCTAAATGTCGAAAGAAGACGTGATTGAGTTGCAGGGTACAATCCTGGAAACCCTGCCCAACACCATGTTCCGCGTCGAGCTCGAGAACGGCCACGTGGTAACCGCCCACATCTCCGGTAAAATGCGCAAGAACTACATCCGCATCCTGACCGGGGATACCGTTACCGTGCAGATGACGCCGTACGACCTGAGCAAAGGCCGCATCGTCTTTCGGCAACGTTGATGACAAAACTAAAAAACCCCGCCTCTCGGCGGGTTTTTTGTTTTAGGCGGTGGTGGCCGCCGCTTGTCCTTCCACGTCGAGTTTGAGCTCGCCGCCACTGACCCCGACCCGCACCCGGCCGCCTTCGGCCAGCTTGCCAAACAGCAGCTCGTTAGCCAGGGGCTTTTTCAGGTGCTCTTGGATCACCCGGCCCATGGGCCTTGCCCCCATGGCATGGTCATAGCCCTTCTCGGCCAGCCAGGTCTTGGCTTCGGCATCCACTTCCATGGCCACACCACGGGCGTCCAACTGGGCTTCTAGTTCGGCCAGGAATTTCTCCACCACCTGAGCGATAACGGCCGGGCTCAAATGGTTGAACCAGATGATGCCGTCCAGGCGGTTACGAAACTCCGGTGAGAACACCCGGTTGATTTCGGCCATGGCGGTGTCGTCGTGCTCCACCACCTTAAAGCCCATGGACTTGCGTTCGGTTTCCCGCACCCCGGCGTTGGTGGTCATCACCAGGATCACATTGCGAAAGTCCGCCTTGCGGCCGTTGTTGTCGGTCAAGGTGCCGTTGTCCATCACTTGCAGCAGCAGGTTGAAGACATCCGGGTGGGCCTTCTCAATCTCGTCAAGCAACACCACCGAGTGGGGATGCTTGATCACTGCCTCGGTCAGCAGGCCGCCCTGGTCATAGCCCACGTAACCCGGAGGGGCACCGATAAGGCGAGACACGGTATGACGCTCCATGTACTCGGACATGTCGAAGCGGATCAGCTCCACCCCCATCTGGCGAGCCAGCTGTTGGGTGACCTCGGTCTTCCCTACCCCTGTG
The DNA here is from genome assembly GCF_000299915.1 of Gallaecimonas xiamenensis 3-C-1. Lineage (NCBI taxonomy): Bacteria > Pseudomonadati > Pseudomonadota > Gammaproteobacteria > Enterobacterales > Gallaecimonadaceae > Gallaecimonas > Gallaecimonas xiamenensis. The sequence goes on along the minus strand of NZ_AMRI01000001.1, from coordinate 204,320 downwards.
GGGCCGGCAAAGAGGAAGGAGCCCACCGGCTTGTGCTCAACACCCAGGCCGGCACGGCTCAGGCGGATGCTCGACGACAGGGCGTCGATGGCGGCATCCTGGCCGAACACCACCAGCTTAAGGTTGCGGTCCAAGGCCGCCAGGGTGTCCTTGTCGGAGCTGGATACGGATTTCTCCGGGATCCGCGCCATACGGGCCACCACGGACTCAATGTCCGCTTCGTTGACCGTCTTGCGGCGCTTGGGCATCAGGCGGGCACGGGCGCCGGCCTCGTCGATGACGTCTATGGCCTTGTCGGGCAGATGGCGCTCGTTGATGTACTTGGCCGACAATTCGGCCGCCGCCTTCAAGGCTCCCTGGGTGTAACGCACATCATGGTGCTCCTCGTAATGGCTTTTCAGGCCCTGGAGGATCTTGATGGTGTCAAACACCGAGGGTTCGGCAATATCAATCTTCTGGAAACGGCGGGCCAGAGCCACGTCCTTTTCGAAGATGCCACGGTATTCCTGATAGGTGGTGGAGCCCATGCACTTGATGTTGCCAGAGGCCAGCAGTGGCTTAATGAGGTTGGAGGCATCGGTCTGGCCACCAGAGGCCGCCCCAGCCCCTATCAGGGTGTGGATCTCGTCGATAAAGAGGATGGCGCCATCTTCCTCGCGCAGCTCTTTGAGCAGCCCTTTAAAGCGCTTTTCAAAGTCGCCCCGGTATTTGGTGCCGGCCAGCAGCGCTCCCATGTCCAGGGAGTAAACAGTGCAGTGCTGGATAAGCTCAGGCACGTCACCGTCGACAATGCGCTTGGCCAAGCCTTCGGCGATGGCGGTTTTGCCCACCCCGGCCTCACCCACGAACAGCGGGTTGTTCTTACGGCGCCGGCACAATACCTGGACGGTGCGCTCCAGCTCGGCTTCACGGCCGATCAAGGGGTCGATACGGCCAACACGGGCCTGCTCGTTGAGGTTGACGGTCAGCATCTCCAGGTAGCTTTCGGCCTTGTTGCCTTCGCTGTCGAGGTCCTTTTGCGGTGCCTCGCCGCCGCTACCGGGCTCGTCTTCGTGCTTGCGCACCCCGTGGGAGATGTAATTGACCACGTCAAGGCGAGTGATATCGGCCTTGCGCAGGATATAAACGGCCTGGCTTTCCTGTTCGCCAAAAATGGCCACCAGTACATTGGCCCCTGTGACTTCTTCCTTGCCGGAGCTTTGCACGTGAAAGACGGCCCGCTGCAGCACGCGCTGAAAGCCCAGGGTCGGCTGGGTTTCGCGGTCATCGTCATCATCGGGAATACGCGGCGTGGTCTGGTCGATAAAGCCGCTCAGTTCCGAGCGCAGCTGCGACAGGTCAGCACCGCAGGCCGTCAAGGCCTCTGACGCAGCGCTATTGTCCAACAGCGCCATCAGGAGGTGCTCCACTGTGAGATATTCGTGGCGTTCGCTCCTGGCACGACGGAACGCGTCGTTCAGGCTTTGCTCGAGCTCTTTATTCAGCATGTGCGCCCCCTTGAGTTACAACTTGGGTCAAGCCGGTTCCATGGCACAAAGTAAGGGATGACCATTGTCCCTTGCAAAGCGGTTCACCTGAGCCACTTTGGTTTCAGCGACATCGGCGCTGTAAATGCCACACACCCCCTTTCCTTCGTAGTGTACGGACAACATTACCTGAGTAGCCTTCTCATGGTCCATGGTGAAAAAACGCTGCAAGACCAATATCACGAAGTCCATAGGGGTGTAGTCGTCGTTCATCAACACCACCTTATACATAGGCGCCCGTTTGAGCGCCGGATCTGCATTTTGCGTTTTCTCTTTATGTTGAATATCGGTACTGCCGGCCATGCTTTTCAAGTCCTATGTCTGCATTTTTTCTTCACTATGATCCAACGCAGCGCAGTTGTTAACTCACTGTTAAAAAAACTTGACTCAGTTTTTTTCTACACTAAATTGTACTTTGAGGTAAGTCGGGTCACCACTATTGCAGCGAACCGACGGTCGTAAACAGGTTAACAGACGACGGGAATGACGTATGGCTATCGGAACAGTCAAATGGTTCAACAACGCCAAGGGTTTTGGTTTCATTTGTCCTGAAGGGGGCGGCGAAGACGTCTTCGCCCACTACTCCACCATCCAAATGGATGGTTACAGGACCCTCAAGGCCGGCCAGGAAGTCAACTTCGACATGAGCCAGGGCCCCAAGGGCTACCACGCAGTGAACATCAAACCCCAAGAAAAATGATCCGGTAGTTGCCGGTTCCACGTCGAGGCCCCTTTTGGGGCCTTGTTCGTAATGACAAAAAAGGCCGTCCTAGGACGGCCTTTTTCATGTCGCTAACCTCAGAGCGCGGCCAGGGCGGCGTTCAGGGTGCTGCTGGGGCGCATGGCGTCGGAAGCCAGGGCCACTACCGGCTGGTAGTAACCGCCGATGTCCACGGCATTGCCCTGTACGGCGATAAGCTCGGCAACGATGGCCTCTTCCTGTTCGGTCAGGGTCTTGGCCAAAGGAGCGAAGGCAGCCTTGAGATCGGCGTCCTTGTCCTGGGCGGCCAGGGCCTGGGCCCAGTACTGGGCCAGGAAGAAGTGGCTACCACGGTTGTCAATCTGACCCACGCGGCGCGCCGGCGACTTGTTGTTATCCAGGAACTTGGCGGTGGCCAGGTCCAGGGTGTCGGCCAGCACTTGCGCCTTGGGGTTACCTTCGAACTGGCTCAGGTGCTCCAGGGAGGCGGCCAGGGCCAGGAACTCGCCCAGGGAGTCCCAACGCAGGTAGTTCTCTTTTTGGAACTGCTGCACGTGCTTGGGCGCGCTGCCGCCGGCGCCGGTTTCAAACAGGCCGCCGCCGTTCATCAAAGGCACGATAGACAGCATCTTGGCGCTGGTACCGAGCTCCAGGATCGGGAACAGGTCGGTGAGGTAGTCACGGAGCACGTTGCCGGTTACGGAGATGGTGTCCTTGCCGTCTTTGAGACGAGCCAGGGAGAAGCGGGTGGCTTCAACCGGGGACTTGATCAGCAGTTCCAGGCCGCTGGTGTCGTGATCGCCCAGGTACTGCTGTACCTTTTTAATCAGCTCTGCGTCGTGGGCACGGTTCTCATCCAGCCAGAACACGGCAGGAGTGCCGGTAGCGCGGGCGCGGTTGACGGCCAGCTTGACCCAGTCGCGGATGGGGGCGTCTTTGGTCTGACACATGCGCCAGATGTCGCCGGCGTCCACTTTGTGCTCCAGCAGCACGGTGCCGGCGGCATCCACCACACGCACGGTACCGGCGGCGGGGATCTCGAAGGTCTTGTCGTGGGAGCCGTACTCTTCTGCCTTTTGGGCCATCAGGCCGACGTTGGGCACAGAACCCATGGTGCGGGGGTCGAAGGCGCCATGTTCTTTACAGAAGTTGATGGTCTCTTCGTAGACACCGGCGTAGCAGCGGTCGGGGATCACCGCTTTGGTGTCCTGCTGCTCACCGGCCTTGTTCCACATCTGGCCGGAGGTACGGATCATGGCCGGCATGGAGGCGTCGATGATGACGTCGGAAGGTACATGCAGGTTGGTGATGCCGCGATCGGAGTCCACCATGGCCAGGTCAGGGCTGCTGGCGTAAACGGTGTTGAGCTCGGCTTCGATGGCAGCGCGCTGGTCGGCGGGCAGCTGCTCGAGGCGGGCGTAGAGGTCACCGATACCGTTGTTGGCATCCACACCCAGCTCTTTAAAGAGGGCGGCGTGCTTTTCGAATACGTCTTTATAGAAGACGGTGACGGCGTGGCCGAAGATGATGGGGTCGGACACCTTCATCATGGTGGCTTTCATGTGCAGGGAGAACAGCACGCCCTTGGCCTTGGCGTCTTCGATTTGCTCGGCAAAGAAGGCGCGCAGGGCTTTTTGGCTCATGGTGGAAGCGTCAATCACTTCACCGGCCTGCAGGGCCAGTTTGTCCTTGAGCACAACCTTATCGCCGTTGTCCTGCACCAGCTCGATGCTGACGTTGGTGGCATCAGCCAGGGTCACAGACTTTTCAGAACCGTAGAAGTCGCCACCGGTCATGCTGGCCACGTGGGACTGGGAGTCTTTGGACCAGGCACCCATGGAGTGGGGGTGCTTGCGAGCATACTGCTTGACGGAAGCGGGGGCGCGGCGGTCGGAGTTACCCTCACGCAGCACCGGGTTTACGGCAGAGCCTTTCACTTTGTCGTACTTGGCCTTGATGGCCTTTTCTTGGTCGGACTTGGGCTCTTCGGGATAGTCAGGCAGGTCGTAACCTTTGGCCTGCAGTTCCTTGATGGCGGCCTTCATCTGCGGCACGGAGGCGGAGATGTTGGGCAGCTTGATGATATTGGCTTCAGGGGTCTTGGCCAGCTCGCCGAGCTCGGCCAGGTCGTCACCGATGCGCTGGGTTTCGGTCAGGCATTCCGGGAAGGTGGCGATAATACGGCCAGCCAGGGAGATATCCCGGGTTTCCACCGCAACCCCGGCCTTGGCGGCGTAGGCTTCGATGATAGGAAGCAGCGACCAGGTAGCCAGGGCCGGTGCTTCGTCGGTGATGGTGTAGATGATCTTCGACTTGCCTGTTGTCATAGTACAACTTCCTAAGCGTTGTGTGGCGAAGCGGCTTCGCACGGGGGCGCCCAACACCGGCTCTAAGGCCGACTTTTTTGGGGCCGTTATGAAAACGGTGCGCGGATTATAACAATAACGTCATCCTTTTTGCTGCACTGGCTTGCGGGTAAGACCAGTTGACCAAAAAAACGCCAATGGCTTTGCCGTCCGTTGGCCTGGGCTGTGGCCGGTGCTAGGCTTTGCCCCTCTGAGAACCGATTGAGGTCATCGCCTTTTGTCCTTTGCCAAGAAAAGGCCGGCCGGCCGCCCTGCCCCCCGTAAACCCAGCCGCCCGGCCCAGCCCGCCGGCCCCGCTAAACTGGTGCTTTTCAATAAGCCCTTTGACGTGCTTTGCCAATTTACCGACGAAGCCGGCCGCCAGACCCTCAAGGACTTTATCGACATCCCAGGCGTCTATGCCGCCGGCCGCCTGGACCGTGACTCGGAAGGGTTATTGCTGTTGACCAATGACGGCAAGCTCAACGCCCGCCTGACCCAACCGGGCAAGAAAACCGCCAAGACCTACTGGGTGCAGGTGGAAGGCGCCCCCAGCGACCAGGACCTGGAGCCCCTGCGTCAGGGAGTGGTGTTAAAGGACGGCCCTACCCTGCCCGCCAAGGTCAAAGTCATGGCAGAGCCCGCCCTTTGGCCCAGGCAGCCGCCGGTACGCTTTCGCCAGCATATTCCCACCACCTGGCTGGAGATCAGCATCACCGAGGGGCGTAACCGCCAGGTGCGGCGAATGACGGCCCATATCGGCTTTCCCACCCTGCGCTTGGTGCGGGTCGCCATCGGCCCTTACAAGCTCGGGGATTTGGCCAGCGGCCATTATAAGGAGATAACCCCGTGATCCAGGCCGCCACCGTTGCCTGGGTTATCGAAGCCCAGGGCCGTTACCTGTTGGTCGAAGAAGACATCCAAGGGGTGCTGACCCTCAACCAGCCCGCCGGCCACTGGGAAACAGGCGAGAGCCTCCTTGACGCTGCGCGCCGCGAGCTGTGGGAAGAAACCGGCCTTCGCCTTGACCCCCAAGGCCTGGTGGGCCTCTATTGCCTTGAGCTACCCCACAAGACCTTTTGGCGCCACGTTTTTTACGCACGCATCGACGCGCCCTTGGCCACCGCCCCCCAGGATAAGGACATAGTGCGCTGCCTCTGGCTGACCGCCGAAGAGCTGGCCCACTATCCCCTTCGCAGCCACCTGGTGCAGGCCGCCATTGACGATTTTGCCGCCGGCTGTGGTCATGCGCTCTCTGTGCTGCGCTAACCCCTGGCTTTTGCTACAATGCGCCCCACTTTTTTCGCCAAGGTTATTTGACGTCCCATGAGCGACAAACCCCTTTCCCAGACCAAGGTCATCGTCGGCATGTCCGGCGGTGTGGATTCCTCTGTTTCCGCCTACCTGCTTCAGGCCCAGGGCTACCAGGTGGAAGGTCTGTTCATGAAGAACTGGGAAGAGGACGACGACACCGACTACTGCACCGCCGCCGAAGACATGGCGGACGCCCAGGCGGTGTGCGACAAGCTCGGCATCAAGCTGCACAAAATCAACTTTGCCGCCGAGTACTGGGACAACGTCTTCGAGTATTTCCTGGCCGAGTACAAGGCGGGCCGGACCCCTAATCCGGACATCATGTGCAACAAGGAAATCAAGTTCAAAGCCTTCCTCAACTACGCCGCCGACGCCCTGGGCGCCGACTTTATCGCCACCGGCCACTATGTGCGTAAGGGCCTTGTGGACGGCCACTGGCAACTGCTGCGCGGCCTGGACGACAACAAGGACCAGTCCTACTTCCTCTATGCCCTGGGGGAAGAGCAAGTGGGCCAGACCCTGTTCCCGGTGGGGGAGCTGCCCAAGCCCGAAGTGCGCCGCATCGCCGAAGAGCAAGGCCTTATTACCGCCAAGAAAAAAGACAGCACCGGTATCTGTTTTATCGGCGAGCGTAAGTTCAAGGACTTCTTGCAGCGCTTCTTGCCGGCCCAGCCCGGCGATATCCAAACCCCGGAAGGTGAGGTGATTGGCCGCCACGAAGGCCTGATGTACCACACCCTGGGCCAGCGCAAGGGCCTTGGCATCGGCGGCATGAAAAACGCCTCGGACGAACCCTGGTACGTGGTGGACAAGGACGTGCAGCGCAACGTGCTGGTGGTGGCCCAGGGCCATGACCACCCCTTGCTGTTCTCCAACGGCCTGATTGCCACCCAGCTCGACTGGGTTGACCGCCAAGGGCCACAGGCCCCGGTCAAGATCACCGTTAAGACCCGCTATCGCCAGCAGGACATTGCCTGCACCGTCGAGCCCTTGGCCAACGGCGACGTCAAAGTGCTGTTCGACCAGCCGCAGATCGCCGTGACCCCGGGCCAGAGCGCCGTGTTTTACGACGGCGAAGTCTGCCTTGGCGGCGGCATCATCCAACGCTACATCCGGGGTGAGCAATGAGCCGCGCCATGGCACTGGCCGCCGCCGCCCAGGCGGTGAGCTTGGTTCAAAAACTGGCCCGCCAGGGCAGCTGCGACAATGACGACCTGTACAGCGTCATCAAAGGGGTGCTCATTACCCACCCCCAGCAGCCCAGCGACGTCTACAAAGACAGTAACCTCGATGCCGGCTACCGCCTGGTGATTGAACTGCTGGGGGATGCCTCCAGCAACAAGGACCCGGAGCTGACCCGCTACCTGATTGGCCTGTTGGCCCTGGAGCGGCGCCTGGCCAAGCGCCGGGACGTGCTGGCCCTGATGGGTGAGCGCATCGAACAGGTGAAGCGCCAGGTCGGCCATTACGGCCTGGAAGACGAAAAGGTGCTGGCCAACCTGGCCGACATCTACGTGGAACTTATCAGCCCCCTGGGTGCCCGCATCCAGGTGGCCGGATCCCCTATCCATCTGCAACAAAGCCTCAACCAACACAAGGTACGGGCCGCCCTTTTGGCCGGCATCCGCGCCCTGGTATTGTGGCGTCAACTGGGGGGCAGCCGCTGGCAGTTACTGTTCAAGCGTCGCGCCCTAGTCGACGAGGCCCGCCAATCCTTAAGGAGCCCCCAATAATGGAACTGTCCGCCCTGACAGCCATCTCCCCCGTCGACGGCCGCTACGGCAGCAAGGCCGACCTACTGCGCCCCATCTTCTCCGAATTCGGTCTGATCAAGTACCGGGTAGAAGTGGAAGTCCGTTGGTTGCAACTGCTGGCCGCCGAACCGAAAATCGCCGAGGTTCCGGCCTTGTCCGCCGCCGCTAACGCGGCCCTGGACGCAATCGTTTCCGCTTTTAGCGAGAGCGATGCCCAGCGGGTCAAGGACATCGAGAAGACCACCAACCACGACGTCAAGGCGGTGGAGTACTTCCTCAAGGAAAAGGTGGCAAGCAATGCCGAACTGAACGCGGTCACCGAGTTCATCCACTTTGCCTGCACCAGCGAAGACATCAACAACCTGTCCTACGGCCTGATGCTCAAAGAGGCCCGTGAGCAGGTGATCCTGCCCTACTGCGACAAGCTGGTCGCCGCCCTTAAGACCCTGGCCGACAAGTACCTGACCGTACCCATGATGGCCCGCACCCACGGCCAGCCCGCCTCCCCCACCACCATGGGCAAGGAAATGGCCAACGTGGCGGTGCGCCTGGAGCGCCAGCGCAAGCAGATCGCCTCCGTGGAGTTTTTGGGCAAGATCAACGGTGCCGTGGGTAACTTCAACGCCCACTACAGCGCCTACCCCGACGTCGACTGGCCGGCCCTGTCCGAGCGTTTCGTGTCCGGCCTGGGCCTGGTGTGGAACAAGTACACCACCCAAATCGAGCCCCACGACTACATCGCCGAACTGTTCGACGCCCTGGCCCGCTTCAACACCATACTGATTGATTTTGACCGGGACGTTTGGGGCTACATCGCCCTGGGTCACTTCAAGCAAAAGACCGTGGCCGGCGAGATTGGCTCCTCCACCATGCCCCACAAGGTCAACCCCATCGATTTTGAGAACTCCGAAGGCAACCTGGGTATCGCCAACGCCATGTTCAGCCACCTGGCCGCCAAACTGCCGGTGTCCCGCTGGCAGCGCGATCTGACCGACTCCACTGTGCTACGTAACCTGGGGGTAGGCGTGGCCCACTCGGTTATCGCCTTCGAAGCCACCCTCAAGGGTATTTCCAAGCTGGAAGTAAACGAGCAGAGCCTGCTCAATGAACTGGACCAGAACTGGGAACTGCTGGCCGAGCCCATTCAGACCGTGATGCGCCGCTACGGCATCGAAAAACCCTACGAGAAGCTCAAAGAGCTGACCCGTGGCCGCCGCGTCGACCAGGCTGGCATGCACGCCTTTATCGACGGCCTGGCCCTGCCCGAGCAGGTCAAAGCCGAGATGAAACTGATGCGCCCGGACAACTACATCGGCATTGCCGAACAGCTCACCCGCGAGCTCTGACAGAAGCGGCCCAAGGGCCGCTTTTTTTGTTCCCCATCAAGCAGCAGCGGCCCAGTTGCGTTAGCATTACGCCATCTGTTGTTGACCGATAGAGGTCTTATGAAACTGGCATTACCTGGCGGTACCCAGGCCTTCTTGGCCGAGTACTGGCAAAAGAAACCCTGCCTTATCAAGGGCGGCATCCAAAACTTTGCCGATCCCTTGGACGCCAACGACTTGGCGGGCCTGGCCATGGAAGCGGAAGTCGAATCGCGGCTGGTGGTGAGAATGGGTGAGAACTGGGACGTGCAACACGGCCCCTTCGAGACCTTCCCCAGCACCGACAAGGACTGGACCCTGCTGGTTCAGGCGGTGGACCATTGGTTTGAGCAGAGCCAGGCCCTGATGGGGCTGTTCGACTTCATGCCCCGCTGGCGCATTGACGATCTGATGGTGAGCTTTTCGGTGCCCGGCGGCGGTGTTGGCCCCCATGTGGACCAGTACGACGTCTTTATCATCCAGGGGGAAGGCAAGCGCCGCTGGCGGGTCGGGGACAAGCAGCCCCTTAAATCCAAGACCCCCCACCCCAGCCTGCTGCAGGTAGAGCCTTTCGAAACGGCCCTTATCGACGCGGAAATGGCGCCCGGTGACATTCTCTACATTCCCCCGGGCTTTCCCCACGAGGGCTATGCCATTACCCCGGCCCTTAACTATTCGGTGGGCTTTAGGGCGCCGTCCGGGCGGGATCTGCTGACCCACTTTGCCGACTTGGCCATCGACGAAGAGCGCTACAACCACCGCTACAGCGATCCGGATCTGCGGCCAAGGGACAAGACCGGGGAAATAACCCTGCCCGAGCTTAATCGCCTCAAGTCCAACCTGACCCAGATCTTCGACGACGAAGCCACCCTCTATCGCTTCTTCGGGCTCTACCTGTCCGAAGCCAAGCACGAGCTGGACCTGGCCCCCTGCGAGCCGGCCTACCACCAAGAGGAAGTGTCCCAGCTGCTGGAGGCCGGTGTGCCCCTGTACCGCCTGGCCGGGGCCCGTGCCCTGTACCTGGCCGGGGTTGCCGACACCCTCTTTGTAGACGGTGAAGCCTTTGCCCTGCCCCAAGGGGTAGCCGAGGCTCTGGCCAATAGCGACGCCCCCGATACGGCGCTGCTGGCAGCCCAGCCCCAGGCCTTAGAGGTGCTGACCCGGCTTATCAACCGAGGGTACTTCTTCTTCGAAGAAGCCTAAAAAAACCGCCCCTAGGGGCGGTTTTTTTTATCAGGCGGGCTGCTGGCCCCAGAGTTTTTCATCCGTGTAGAGGCGGTAGAGGCCTTCGGCCCTGTCCACCAGCAGGCGGGCAAAGTCCATCTGCATTTTGTCGGCGCGGCCCGGGCCCTGGGCGATGTTTTCGGCCTGCAATTGCCATTGCAGGGAAAAGTGGCGCAGGGCGTCACGGGCGCTGGGGGCGGTGCTCAGCGCCACATGGTCGGCAGGCAGATTGCCTGTTACCACCCAGTAATCGGCGACCTTGTTGTTTTCCTTGGCCTTGATACGCCAGATCCCCACCAAAGGCGGCAGGATACGGCTGTCGGCCTGGCGTACCCCCTGGGGCAGTATGCCCTTGGAGGCCAGGTAGGCATTGGCTTTTTGGAAGCTCTGGCGCACCCACTGGTTTTCCATTTCGCGGCGCTGTTCATCGCTCAGGGGAGCCTGTTGGGCCTGGGCGTTTTGGTCTTGTTCGGCCATGTTAAATTCTCTTTATCAGTACGGCTTGCGGCCTACGATAGCGGGGCCTTGAGACCTTGGCAAGAGGCTGGCTGTCCAGATTGCTTTACTGGTTGGAGCACCCCCTGTAACCTTCTGGCCGTCTGGAAAGCACGGCCAGAACTCTCTAGTATGTGCGCCGTCACGACCACCTTTGGTTTACGTTTACGGCAACGTAAATTACCATAGCGAGCCACTGGTGCATTAAATCACCCATTACGGAGAACAACGACGTGGCTGTATTCAATCACACTGCGTTCGATGGCCATGAGCAGGTCGTCTTCTGCCATGACCCGGAAACCGGCCTCAAGGCCATAGTGGCCATCCACAACACCAACTGCGGCCCCGCCGTCGGTGGCTGCCGGATGTGGAACTATGCCTCTGACGACGAAGCTCTGACCGATGTGCTGCGTTTGTCTCGTGGTATGACCTATAAAAATGCCATGGCCGGCCTGCCCTTCGGCGGTGGCAAATCTGTGATCATCGGCGACGCCAAGACCATGAAGTCCGAGGCCCTGTTTCGTGCCTTCGGCCGTTTCCTCAATTCCCTGGGTGGCCGCTACGTGACCGCCGAAGACGTGGGCACCTCCACCAAAGACATCGCCCACATCCAGATGGAAACCGACTTTGTGGCCGGTATCGAAGGCCTGTCCGGCGATCCGTCCCCCTTCACCGCCCTGGGCACCTACCTTGGCATCAAGGCCGCCGTTAAGCACAAGCTGGGCCGCGACGACCTGGAAGGCCTGAAAGTGGCGGTTCAGGGCCTGGGCTCAGTAGGTTACTACCTGTGCGAGCACCTGCACCGCGCCGGCGCCAAGCTGTATGTCACCGACATCAACGAAGCGGCCCTTAAAAAGGCAGAAGCCGAGCTGGGCGCCACCATCGTTGGCCTGGACGAGATCTACGACCAGGACGTGGACGTCTACGCCCCTTGCGCCCTGGGTGCCACCGTCAATGACAACACCATTGGCCGCATCAAGGCCGGCATCATCGCCGGTTGCGCCAACAACCAGTTGGCCGAGGCCCGCCACGACCAGCTGCTCCGTGACCAAGGCGTGCTCTACGCCCCCGACTACGTGATCAACGCCGGCGGCATCATCAACGTGTCCTTCGAGAAGGATTACGACAAGGCCGCAGCCACCGCCAAGGTGGAAGAGATTTACGCCACCCTGCTGGATATCTTCCAGCGCGCCGATGCCCAGCAAAAGCCCACCGGCATCATCGCCGACCAGATGGCTCGCGAGATCATCGCCCGCGGCGGTAAATAAGCCCCGCCCCGGCAATAAAAAAAGGCCCCGAAAGGGGCCTTTGGCATTTTAAGGGTCCTTGCCTTAGTCGCCTTAACGCTCGCGCATATAGGCGCGAAGGGAAGCCCCAACGGCTTCGATGGGATGACTTTGGTTCTGCTCGTCCACCAGTGACAGGCTGGTGTCGTCCACGGCATCAAACTGGCCGCCTTCCCCCAGTTCCCGCAGGGTCCAGGTGGCCAGGATATCCTTGAGGATGTCGGTGGCCGGGCCGGCAAACAGGTAGTTGCCGTACTCGGCGGTGTCGCTTATCACCAGGTTCATCTCGTGCAGGCGGCGACGGGCCAGGGTGTTGGCGATAAGGGGCAGCTCGTGCAGGGACTCGTAGTAGGCCGAGGCCGGGCTTACCCCTGCTTCCACCATCACTTCAAAGGCCAGTTCCACACCGGCGGCAAAGATAGCCACCAGGCCGGTGGCCCGGTCAAAGTCCAGGGTGAAGCTCTGGCTGGGGGGCGCCTGCTCGAAGGCGCTCTCGCTGCTTTGCTGGCGCCAGGTCAGCAGCTCCACGTCGTCGTTCTGCCAGTCGGTCATCATGCGCTCGGCAAAGCGGCCGGCGACGATGTCGTCCATGTGCTTTTCAAAAAGCGGGCGAAAGGCTGCCTTGATTTTGTCGGCCTGCCGGCGGGCATGGACCCTTGCCGCCGGGCTCAGTTTGGAAAACGCCAGGCGCACGCCACCGGCCTTCATGCTCTCGGACACCTGCTCGATACCGAATTGGTAGAAAGCGGCGGCCTGCTCGGCCGGTACCTGCAGGGCTACCAGGCGCTCAAAGCCCGCCACACACACCGCTTGCGGCAAGCCGCACAGCACGGTTTGCTCACCCATCAGGTCGGATTTCACTTCCGCTTCGAAGCTCGACTCCAATACCCCGGCGCGGTGGCCGCCGGTACCGGCGCACCAGGCCTTGGCCCAGGCCAGGCCCTTGCCTTCGGGGTCTTGGTGGACGGCGATCAGGGTCGGAACCCCGAAGCCGCGCAGGTATTCGGCCCGCACTTCGGTGCCGGGGCACTTGGGGGCCACCATGATCACGGTGATGTCGTCACGGATTTCCCGCTGGGCTTCAATCACGTCAAAGCCGTGGGAATAACCCAGGGCCGCCCCCGCCTTCATGGTGGGCATGATGGCGTTGACCACCGGGCCGTGCTGTTTGTCGGGGGTCAGGTTGATCACCAGGTCGGCCTTGGGCACCAGCTCTTCGAAGCTGCCCACGTAAAAGCCGTTGTCCTTGGCCCGCTGATAGGAGCTGTTCTGGCTGTCGATGGACGACTGGCGCAGTGCATAAGCCACATTAAGGCCACTATCGCGCAGGTTCAGGCCCTGGTTCAGGCCCTGGGCGCCGCAGCCCAGAATAACGATCTGCTTGCCTTTGAGGGCCTCTACGCCATCACTGAAGGCACTTTTAGGTACCGGGTGACAGTGGCGCAGGGCCTGCAATTGCTGGCGCAGGGGCTTTTGGTGAAATGCGGTCATGGGTTCTTGCTCCTTCAACATAAAAATCGGCTGTAAGCGGGATTGGCATCTTCTGCCCGGTAGGGGTACCCGATGGAATCGAGGTGCCTGACCAGGCTGTTTTTATCGGCGTCGGCGAAGGCGGCAATGACCCGGCCGACGTCGGCGCCATGATGGCGGTAGTGAAACAGGGAAATATCAAAGTGGCTGCCCAGGGTCTCCAGGAAGGTCAGCAAGGCCCTGGGATGCTCGGGAAACGCAAAGCTGTACAAGAATTCCGGCCGGTGCACGGGGGGCTTACCCCCCACCATGTAGCGCACATGAAGCTTGGCCAGTTCGTTGTCGGACAAGTCCAACACGTCAAAGCCGCTTTGCTCCAGGTCGGCCACCAGGGCGGTGCGTTCATGGACGCCGCCGGTACGCACGCTCACCAGGATTTGCGCCTCGGCAGTGTCGCGGTAGCGGTAGCTGAACTCGGTCACCGCCCGGCCCTTTAAGGTACGGCACAGGGCCAGGAAGCTGCCGGGGCGCTCGGGTATGGTCACCGCCAATACCGCTTCGGTGCCCTCCCCCAGATCGCAGCGCTCCGACACCTGGCGCAGCAGGTGAAAGTTGAGGTTGGCGCCAGACAGCACCGCCCCTACCTGGCCCTTGAACTCGGGGTGCTGTTCGCACCAGGCCTTAAGGCCGGCCAAGGACAGGGCGCCGGCCGGTTCGGCCACGGCCCGCACGTCTTCAAAGATGTCTTTGATGGCGGCGCAGATGGCGTCGTTGCTGACGGTGATGGCTTCGTCCACAAACTGGCTCATCACCCTAAAGGTCTCGGTGCCGATGCGTTTGACGGCCACACCGTCGGCAAAGGTGCCCACTTCGTCGAGAGTAACGGGGGCGCCGGCTTCAAAAGCGGCCTTGAAACAGGCGGCGTCATCGGGCTCGACGGCCACTACGCGAATCTCAGGTTTAAGCTGCTTGATAACCGCCGCCACACCGGCGGCCAGGCCGCCGCCGCCAACGGGCAGGAACAGCACATCCAGCTTCGGCAGCTCCTTGATAAGCTCCAGGCCCAGGGTGCCCTGGCCGGCGATGACCTTTTCATCGTCAAAGGGCGCCACAAAGGCAAAGCCCTGTTGGCTGCTCAAGGTCTGGGCATGGTCCTTGGCGGCGTCGAAGTTATCGCCAAACAGCACCACCTCGGCGCCCAGGGCCTTAACGGCGTCCACCTTGATGGCCGGCGCCTGGGTGGGCATCACGATAATGGCTTTAAAGCCCAGGGCCCGGGCCGACAGCGCCACCCCCTGGGCATGGTTACCGGCGGAAGCGGCCACCACCCCGGGGCAGTCCCGAGGCAGGCTGGCAATCTTGTGGTAGGCGCCGCGCAACTTGAAGCTGTGTACAGGTTGCAGGTCTTCGCGCTTGAGCCAGACATCCTGGCCCAGGCGTTCAGACAGCCGGGCCAGCCGGTTGACCGGGGTGGCCTTGGCCACCTCGTACACCGGCGAGCACAGGGCTTCGCGCAGGTAACCGTAGCCGTCTAGCATGGCGCCCCCGACAGTATGTCTTTGTCGCGCACGCCGCCCTTGTCGGCGGAGGTGGCCAGCAGGGAGTAGGTGCGCAGCCAGGCGGTGATCTGCCGCTGGCGCGGGCCAGGGCGATAGGTGGCGGTTTTGGCGCGCTCGGCCAGCGCCTCGTCGGTCAACTTCACCGACAATTCGCGGCTGGGGATGTCGATAATGATGGTATCGCCCTCTTCCACCAGCGCCAGCGGGCCCTTGGCGGCCGCTTCCGGCGCCATGTGGCCGATGGACAGCCCAGAGGTGCCGCCGGAGAAACGGCCGTCGGTGATCAGGGCGCAGTCTTTATCCAGGCCCATGGATTTCAGATAACTGGTGGGATAGAGCATCTCCTGCATGCCCGGGCCGCCACGGGGGCCTTCATAACGAATGACCACCACGTCACCGGCCTTGATTTGCCCGGCCAGGATGGCCTCCACGGCGCTGTCTTGGCTGTCAAAGACCCGGGCCGGGCCTTCAAAATGCAGCTGCTCGTCAGAAACCCCGGCGGTTTTCACCACCGCGCCATTGGGGGCCAGGTTGCCGCGCAGTACCGCCAGGCCGCCGTCTTGGCGGTAAGCGCCTTCGACGCTGCGGATACAACCGTTGTCTCTGTCCAGGTCCAGGGTGGGCCAGTAACTGTTCTGGGAAAACGCGGTACTGGAGGGGATCCCACCCGGACCGGCCAGATAGAACTCGGCTTGCTTGGCGGTTTCAAAGGCCGCCAGGGTGTCTTTTAAGGTTTCGCCACGCACGTTGGGGGTGCTGGTGTCCAGCAGGCCGCCTTTGGCCAGCTCGCCCAGTATGCCCATGACGCCGCCGGCGCAGTGCACGTCTTCCATATGGTATTTGTTGGTGGCCGGGGCCACTTTGCACAGCTGCGGCACCTTCTTGGACAGGGCGTCGATATCGGTCAGGCCAAAATCCACTTCCCCTTCTTGGGCGGCAGCCAGCAGGTGCAGGATGGTATTGGTAGAGCCGCCCATGGCGATGTCCATGGCCATGGCGTTCATAAAGCTTGGGCGGCTGGCGATGGTACGCGGCAGGGCCCGCTCATCGCCTTTGTCGTACCAGGCTTCAACCAATTCCATGATGCGCTTGCCCGCTTCCAAAAACAGGCCCTCACGCTTTTTATGGGTGGCCAGCATGGAGCCGTTACCGGGCAGGGCCAGGCCCAGGGCCTCGGTCAGGCAATTCATGGAGTTGGCGGTAAACATCCCGGAACAGGCGCCGCAGGTGGGGCAAGCGGATTTTTCCACCTGCTCGACATCGGCGTCGGACACATTCGGGTCGGCCGCTTTGACCATGGCGTCCACCAAATCCAGCTTGATGATCTGGTCCGACAGCTTGGTCTTGCCGGCTTCCATGGGGCCGCCGGAGACAAAGATGGTGGGGATGTTCAGCCGCAGCGCCGCATTCAGCATGCCCGGGGTGATCTTGTCGCAGTTGGAGATGCACACCAGGGCGTCGGCGCAGTGGGCGTTGGCCATGGTTTCCACCGCGTCGGCGATGAGCTCGCGAGACGGCAGGGAATAGAGCATGCCGTCATGGCCCATGGCGATACCGTCATCCACGGCTATGGTGTTGAATTCGCGCGGGGTGCCGCCCGCTTCGCGCACGGCCCCTGCCACCAGATCGCCCAGGTCTTTCAAATGTACATGGCCGGGCACGAATTGGGTGTAGGAGTTGGCAATGGCGATAATGGGCTTTTTCAGGTCACCATCGCCCAAACCGGTAGCCCGCCACAGGGCACGGGCGCCGGCGTTGCGGCGGCCCTTTAAGGTGGTGTCACTTCTACGCTGCGGCATGCTTGACCTCCACCGGGTCCAACCAGCCCCATTTGTCTTGGGTTTGGCCGGTAAATAGGCCGAAGAAACGCTGCTGCAGCAGCTGGGTCATGGGGCCGGGTTTGCCGTTGCCCACCGCCAGGCGGTCGATGGAGCGTACCGGGGAGATCTCGGCAGCGGTGCCGGAGAAGAAGATCTCGTCGGCGATGTACAGGGCCTCGCGGGCGATGGGGGCTTCAACGATCTCGATACCCTCTTCCCGGGCCAGGGTGATGATGGCGTCCCGGGTCAGGCCCGGCAGTATGCTGGCGGTGGCCGGCGGCGTGTACAGCACGCCGTTTTTGACCATAAAGACGTTCTGCCCTGCCCCTTCGGACACCTGGCCACGGCTGTCCAGGGCGATGCCCTCATGGAAGCCGTTACGGCGCGCCTCGCTGGCGATCAGCAAGGAAGACAGGTAGTTGCCGGCAGCCTTAGCGCCGGTGGGCAGGGTGTTGGGAGCGCTGCGGGCCCAGGAAGCGACACAGGCGTCCACCCCTTCTTCGATGGCGCTGGCCCCCAGGTACCGGCCCCAGGAAAAGGCAGCGATCAGCACCGACATCTGGCTTTCCGGCGGCACTATGCCCATGCCCACTTCCCCCAGGTAGGCCAGGGGCCTGATATAAGCGCTTTTGAGGTTATTGGCGTTCAGCACGGCCCGGGCCGCACCCATCAGCTCGTCAACGCTGTAGGGAATGGTGAAGCGGTAGATCTTGGCCGAGTCCTTGAGCCGCTGCATGTGCTCGCGGTGGCGAAAAACCACGGGGCCTGTAGGCGTGTCGTAAGCGCGGATCCCCTCAAAAAAGGCTGTGCCGTAATGCATGCTGTGGCTCATGGGGTGCACCTGCGCCTCGTTCCACGGGGCCATGTGTCCATCCATCCAAATAAAATCGGCGCGGGTCATACTGCTTCCTCCGTCAGGGATACCACGTCAGCCAGTTTTTCCAACTGGCGGGTCAAATGGGATAAGGGGTGTTCGTGCTTGACGCTCAGGCGTACCCCTTGGGGGTGCCATTGCACCTGGGTTAACTGAAATCCTCTGTGGCGAACCAGGCGCAACAGGCGCTCCAGGGCCGCAGGGGCGGGTCTCAAGGTGATGTACAGCGTGCTCTCGGTCACCGCTCAGGCCTCCATCATCTGGTGATTGCCCTTGCCGGGCGGGACCAAGGGCCAAACCCCGTCTTCACTGGGAATGGCTACGTGCAGGAAATAACTGCCCTTGGCAGCCAAGAATCGGTCCAGAGCGCCGTCCACCTGGTCCGGGTGGCACAGGCGCTCGCCCTGGATGCCAAAGGCACTGGCAATGGTCAGAAAATCGGGGTTGTCGGACAGGTCCACTTCGCTGTGGCGCCCTTCAAAGAACAGGGTTTGCCACTGGCGCACCATCCCCAGGCGCTGGTTGTCCAGCAGCAGAATTTTCACTGCCAGGTTCATGCGCTTGATGGTGGCCAGCTCCTGGATATTCATCATGATGGAGCCATCGCCGGTGACCAGAATGGTCTCGGTGCCGGGACAGGCCAGCTTGGCACCGATGGCGCTTGGCAGGCCAAAGCCCATGGTACCCAGGCCCCCAGATGAGATATGGCGACTGGGATGGTCAAACTGCATGTGCTGGGCCACCCACATCTGGTGCTGGCCTACGTCACAACAGACCCGCGCGTCGCGGCCAGCCTTTTGCGACAGCTGGCTCAGCAGCCAGGGGGCATGGATATGGTCCGGGGCCCGGGGCGCGGTGAAGGAATGCTCGGCCTTGTAGGTGGCACAGTGGCGCTGCCAGTCGTTGCCTACCGGAACCCGGGCCAGGTGCTTTAAGGCGGCCTTGGCGTCCATGGCCAGGGGCACGTCGGCATGACGGCGCTTGCCCATCTCGGCAGCGTCGATGTCCACATGGATAACCCGGGCCTTGGGGGCAAACTCGTCCAGCTTGCCGGTCACCCTGTCATCAAAACGGGCACCGACCACCAGCAGCAGATCGCAATCCTGCACCGCCATGTTGGCGCCACGGCTGCCGTGCATACCCAGCATGCCCAGATTGTAGGGATAGTCCAAACCGCAGCTGCCCAGGCCCTTGAGGGTCTCCACCGCCGGCATGCCGGTGGAGGCCAGGTAGTCGCGCAGCTCGTCGATGGCATCCCCCATGCCGACGCCGCCGCCGATATAGGCGATGGGTCTTTGGGCGGTGCGCAGCAAGGTTTCGGCCCGGTTCAGGGCAGCAAAGTCCACCTGGGTGGTCTTGGGCGCGGCCTTGGCCTTCGGCTTGCGGCTGATGGCAGCCTGCTGCACGTCCTTGGGAATGTCTACCAGTACCGGGCCGGGCTTACCGCTCTTGGCCAGGGCAAAGGCCTCTTCGATGATGCGGGGCAAGTCTTCGGGGTCTTCCACCAGGTAGCTGTGCTTGGTGCAAGCCAGGGACAGGCCCAGCACGTCGATCTCCTGGAAGGCATCGGTGCCCATGGCGGCCCGGGCCACCTGGCCGGTAATGGCAACAATGGGAATGGAGTCCATCATGGCGTCGGCCAAACCGGTGATGAGGTTGGTGGCGCCGGGCCCGGAGGTGGCCATCACCACCCCTACGCCGTTGGTGGCGCGGGCATGGCCGATGGCGGCCAGGGCCGCGCCCTGCTCGTGCCGGCACAACACGTGGGTCAGCTCGGCTTCATACAAGGCGTCATAGATGGGCATGATGGCCCCACCCGGGTAACCGAACAGGGTCTGCACCCCTTGGTCCTGCAAGCATTCCACCAGGGCCTGGGCCCCTGTGATGCTGTCCTCTACTGGTCTGGCTTGGTTCATGACTGATTTTCCTTGGCCCTAAAACGAAAAACCCCCCGGGCTTCTCAGCGCGGGGGGTTTTGGCTTCTTGCTTCGTTTAGCGTTTACACAAAAGCACCCCGCGCGGTTGGCTAATAATCACCACCACGAGCACGAGGACGAGAAGAATTGCTTTTTGAGTAAAGGCGTTCACGATGAGCGTTCTGCAATCAAGTTATCGAATTGCTAATAGAACTAGCACAGTGAAAAAGAATAAGACAAGGACTTTTTGCAAGTTTTTTAATGCCATGAAAATCATTGAGTTACGAAGACCATGGCACAGCAAAAATCTTTACGCTTACGTCAAAGGAAGGGGCGTTGCAGGGTGTTGAGGAGCTCTACTGGCAGTTTCTTGCTAGCCAGGAACAAGGAAAAGGGTGCGGCCTTGACCCGAAAACCGCCGTGGACGGGTTGCAAAGCCGAGGCCGGCAGCCGTATTTGTAGGCCGTCAAAGACCAGTACCAGGCTCTCTCCTTCCCAGTTGGCAGTGCGCAGCGGCCCCAGAGAATGACCCCGGCGCACTGCCAGGGCCCATTCGGTCAGCACCACCAGGAACACAAAGCCCAGCAACACCGCCGTTGGCCAATGCCAACCCGGGTCCAATTCCCGGTCCAGCCCCACCAGCACCAGCAGGTAAAGGGCCGCTCTTAACCATCTTGTCATGCGTTCTCCAACAACCACTGCACCGGGTGCAGGGGCTTTTGTCCTTCCATTCGTCCCACCTGGCAGCGGCAGGAATAACCGGTGGCCAGCACGGTGTCGGCCTGCGCCACCGACTGGCTCCAGCTCAGCCCATAAATGCCCTTGGAGGTCTCCAGGTGCTCGGCCTCATGGCCGTAGGTACCGGCCATGCCGCAGCAGCCCACATTGGCCACCTTGAGCTGATGGCCGGCCCGGGCAAAGATCTGTTGCCAGAGCATCTCCCCTGTGGGCAGGGCCGTCTTCTCGGTGCAGTGGGCAAAGAGGGTGGCTTGGCCCTGACCGCGCAGGCCGGCAAAAGCCGCCTCCGGCACCTGGGCCAGCCACTCCTGAATAAGCTGCACCTTAAAGTCCCCCCGCGCCGCGCCAAGGGCCTTTTGGTATTCGTCCCGGTAGCAAAGCACCAGGGAGGGGTCGACCCCCACCAGGGGCAGGCCCAGGGCATGGAGCTGGTTGAAAAAGGCGGCGCCGTCCTGGGCCATTTGGGTAAAACGGGCCAGGAAGCCTTTCACATGGGCCGGTTTGCCGTTGGGCTTAAAGGGCACCAGCTTAGGCACATAGCCGAGCTTTTCCAACAGCAGCACCAGGGCCGCCACTAGGTCGGCGTCGTAATAGCTGGTAAAGGGGTCTTGCACCACCAGTACCAGCTTGTCCTTGTCCGGGTGGTCTGCCAGCTGCTCGAGCTGCCAGTCCAGAGCGCTGTGGCCCTCCAGGCGCTGGGCCAGGGTCGGCACCGACATCAAGGGGGTATCGACCATTCCTGTGCCCAGCTTTACCAAAGCCTGCACCCAGCGCTGCTCCAACAGGCCATTGACCAGCCTGGGCCAGCGGGCCATCAGGGGCGCGCTTTGCTCCACGTTGGCCACCAGGTGGTCCTTGAGGGGGCGCAGGTAGCGCTGGTGATAGAGATTTAGGAAGCGGGCCCGGAAGTTGGGCACATCCACCTTGATGGGGCACTGGCTGGAGCAGGCCTTACAGGCCAGGCAGCCGTCCATGGCTTCTTTGACTTCCCGTGAGAAGTCATACTCGTGGCTGAAGTTATTTCGCAGGCGGTTGAAAAACGGCAGCTTTTGGTTGCGCTCTTCCAGGGTGTCCGGGTTGACGCCGCGCTCGGCCAGTAGCCTTAGCCATTCGCGCATCAGGCCGGCCCGGCCCTTGGGGGAATGGCGCCTGTCCTTGGTGATGCGGTAACTGGGGCACATGGGAGTGCTGGCATCATAGTTAAAGCACAGGCCATTGCCGTTACAGGTCATGGCGCCGTTAAAGCTGTCACGCACGCTGATAGGGATCTGGCGGTCCTGGGCGCCCCTTTTGGGGCCGTCCACGGACACCAGTTGGTGGTCCCCTGCCAATGGCACACAGATCTTGCCGGGGTTCATGCGGTTTTGCGGGTCGAACTGAGTCTTGACCCAGCGCAGCTCGTCCCACAGCTCACCGAAAAAGGTGGGGGCGTATTCGGAGCGAAAACCCTTGCCGTGCTCCCCCCACATCAGGCCGCCGTATTTGGCCACCAGGGCCACCACCTGGTCAGAGAGGCTGCGCATCAGCACTTCCTGCTCAGGGTCGGTCAAGTCCAACGCCGGGCGCACGTGCAGCACGCCGGCGTCCACATGGCCGAACATGCCGTAATGGAGGCCCTTGGCGTCCAGCAGGGCGCGAAATTCGAGGATAAAGTCCGCCAGGTTCTGGGGCGGCACTGCCGTGTCTTCGGCAAAGGGCTGGGGCTTGGCCCGGCCGGGGGCATTGCCAAGCAGGCCCACGGCTTTTTTACGCATGGCATAGATACGACCAATCTCCCCCAGGTCATTGGTGAGCTGGTAGCCGATAATGCCTTCTTCGCCGCCAATGGCCTTATCGAGACGGGCGCAAAGGCTTTGTACCTTGGCGTCTTGGGCGCCCTGATCTACGTCGTTGAACTCGACGATGTTAAGCCCTTGCATGTCGACGCCGGGCACGTCGCTGATAAGGTCTTTGACCTGGTGCCAGATGATGTCTTCCCGGGCCAGGTTCAGCACCTTGGAGTCCACGGTTTCCACCGAGGTGGCCTTAGCCGCCACCAGGAAGGGGGCGTTGCGCAGGGCCTTTTCAAAGCTGCTGTACTTGATGTTGATAAGGGTCTTGAAGGGCTCGATGGGGTTTACATGGAGCTTGGCTTCGGTGACGAAAGCCAGGGAGCCTTCGGAGCCGCAGATAAGGCGGCCAAGATCGAACTGGCTGAGGGCCTCGTCAAAGACATGTTCCAGATCGTAACCGGTCAAAAAGCGGTTAAGGCGCGGGAAGGTGGCCAAAATGGCCTGACGCTTGGCCTTGAGCCGCTCGGCAATGTCCCGGTGCAGCTGGCCGCTGCGCCCTTCCAGCAGGCTAAGGTCTTCGACCGCCCTGGCCTGGGTATGGAGTTCGCTGCCGTCCACCAGCACCGCTTTGAGCGCCAGCACATGGTCAGAGGTTTTGCCGTACACCAGGGACCCTTGGCCCGAGGCGTCGGTGTTGATCATGCCGCCGACCGTGGCCCTGTTGGAGGTGGACAGATCCGGGGCAAAGAAAAAGCCGTGGGGCTTTAAAAAGGCGTTGAGCTCGTCCTTGATGACCCCGGCCTGGACCCGCACCCAGCCTTCTTCGGCGTTAAATTCGATGATATCGCGCATATGGCGGGACAGGTCCACCACCAGGCCGGTATTGAGGCTCTGGCCGTTGGTGCCGGTGCCGCCGCCACGGGCGCTAAAGGCCACCGCCGGGTGGGCTTTTGCCACCTTGGCCAGCAGCAATACGTCCTGATGATGCCTTGGCAGCACTATGGCCTGGGGCAGCAACTGGTAGACGGAGTTGTCGGTGGCCACCGCCAGCCGCTCGCTGTAACGGGTCTCGATATCCCCTTGAAAGCCTTGGGCCCTGAGGTCGTCAAGGTAAGCCTGGTAGGGGCTGGACAGCTGGGGTACCGCGTCGAGTCTTGGGATCATAAAGGCAAGCTGGCGTTAACACTTTCGGCCAGTATATCAAAGAAAACCCCGGCCAAGCCGGGGTCTTTTTTCGCTGTTTTGCCAATACGTTATAAGGGCAACTCAAGATTTTATCCCTGGGCCGGCAGGCGAAAACGCTCCAGCTGCGCCGCCAGTTCGTCAGACAGCCTGGCCAGGTGCTGGCTGGCTTCCGACACCTGGCCGGCTGCACGAGAGTTTTGCTGGGCCGACACACTGATGTTGGATACGTTTTGGGCGATTTCCTTGGATACCTGGGACTGCTGCTCCGACGCCGTGGCGGTTTGGCTGATGGCATCCCCCATGTCTTTGAGGGCGCCATGGATCTGCGGCAGGCTTTGGGCCATGGCTTCGGCATCTTCCAGGCTCTGGCCAGCCAGTTGCCGACATTGGTGCATGGACCCGGTCAAGGCCGAGGTGCGGCCCGAAACCCGGGTGATACGCCCATCGATGTCGGTGGTGGCTTCCTGAACCCGGGTCGCCAGTTGGCGTACCTCGTCGGCCACTATGGCAAAACCCCTGCCCTGCTCCCCGGCCCTGGCTGCCTCGATGGCGGCATTGAGCGCCAACAGATTGGTTTGTTCGGCAATATTGGCAATCACCTCCACCACCTGGCGAATTTGCTGACTTTCCTGATCCAACTGCTCTATGTCCCTGGCTATGGCGTCAAAGTGGCTTGCGGTCATGGCCACCTGCTGGCTGGTGTTGGCCACCTGTTTGTCCATCTGTGCCAGGGTCTTGGTCATGGTGTCGGCCCGCTGGCTGGCGTGAACGGCATTCTGGCTGATCTCATTGGCGGCCAGGCTCATCTGTTCGATGGCGGCCGCCAGCAGTTCCACCTGCTGAGATTGGCTGACAATGCTGCTGGAGGTTTCATCGGCGATACGGGTGGTGGTTCCGGACTCCTGGCGCAGCTGTTGGCTGGCTTGGCGGACTCGGCCCAATAGCTCGATAAACATGGCCTGCAGCTTGGCCAGGCCATTGTGTACATTGGCGCCCTGGCCCCGGCTGGCAAGGGGTTCGGTCAAATCCCCTGAGGCAATGCGGTTGGCCAGCCGCTGCATGGCGTCGGGTTCGTTGCCAAGAGGCCTGAGAACCCAGCGATTGACCAACAGCACCCCCAGTATCACCACCGCCAACATGGCCAGCAGTACCAGGGCGGCCACCAGTTGCATCCGTTTTACCGGAGCCAGGGCTTCGGCCAGGTCCATCTCGGCAATCAGGGCCCAGCGCACCCCCAGCACGTCCACAGGGGCATAGGAGGAAAGCACCGCATGGCCGTTATAGTCGGTTAGGACCTCAGTGCCGCTGCTTCCCGCCAGGGCCTGGCGACTGGCCGGGGTATCGACGCCATTGGCTGACAGGGTCCCGGCAAAGGAGGCCTTGAGGGAATGGCTGTCCGGTGCCAAGAAGGAGTCGGAGCGCATCCGCATGTCGGCGCCCACCAGGTAAGACTCTCCCGTTTGCCCCATGCCGGCCCTGAGCTGCATGATCTGATTGACCTCGCTTGGGTCCAGTTGCACCGCCAGCACCCAGTGCCGACCCCCTTGGACCAGGGGTAAACCAAAAAAGGCTGCCGGTTCCCCCTGGCTGGGGGCGTAGGGACTGAAGTCCTCGAAGGCCAGCTCACTGCCCTGGCGCACCTGGTTAAAGAGGCGGGCCAGGCCGCTTTCTTGGTAGGGACCGGCCAACAGGTTGCTCTGGTAGTCCGCCTCTTTCATGACGCTGTAAACCACCTGGCCCTGCTCGTCGATAACGAACATGTCGTAAAAGCGGATCTCGTCGATAAAGTGCCGGAACAAGGGTTGGTATTGCTGCCAGTGGCCGGGTCCCTGCCCTGACAGCCCTGTCATCATCTGCCGCAGCGTCATCAACTGATGCCGTTTGCTGTCCAGTAGGGTGTGAAGCTCGCTTTCTTTGAGGCTACGGATGGAAGTGAGTTGGTCAAAAATTTGCAGTTTCA
Source organism: Gallaecimonas xiamenensis 3-C-1 (assembly GCF_000299915.1). Taxonomy (NCBI): domain Bacteria; kingdom Pseudomonadati; phylum Pseudomonadota; class Gammaproteobacteria; order Enterobacterales; family Gallaecimonadaceae; genus Gallaecimonas; species Gallaecimonas xiamenensis. The sequence continues at coordinate 179,018 of NZ_AMRI01000001.1, read as the reverse complement.
AGGCCTTGGCGGCCAGGGTACTTAAACTGATGGCCACCAGCAGGGCCGGCAACAGTCCTATGGCCAGGATGAGCAGGGTGACACGTTGGCGAAAACTCATGGTTCCTCCCTGAACGTACCGTTCGCCTTCTTGGCTTTAGCAGTCTAGCAGTCCCCTTAGCGGCCGCCATGAAAAAGGGGCCCTGGGGCCCCTTCTTTCAAACCTTCCGCTGTCAACCTTCCACCACAGCCTTGTCGTGCAGGGTATCTTGGCAGATGGACTGCTCTGTTTTGGCCACCAGGGTGGACACGGCGGTGTCGCCCACCACATTGGTGGTGGTAACGAAGGCGTCGCAGATCCGGTCGGTCGCCAGGATGATGGCCATGGCTTCCATAGGCAGGCCCAATTGGTGCAACAACACCCCCGTGGTAACGGCGGCGCCCCCCGGCACACCGCCGGTGGCGATGGCCAGCAGGAAGGCGGTCACACCCAGGGTAATGAGCTGCCCTTCGGCCAGACCATGGCCATAGGCGTTGGCCACGAAGATGGTGGCCACCGTCATGTAGATGGCAGAACCGGACATGTTCATGGTGGCCCCGAGAGGCACCCCGAAACCGGCCACGGTTTTATCGACGCCCAGCTTCTCGGTGAGGGTTTTGAAGGTCACCGGAATGGTGGCATTGGAGCTGGCAGTGGACAGGGAAAAGAAGATCTGTTCACGCAGCTTGGCCAGATAGAGTATCGGGTTGATACCGGTGAAACCCCAGATCACCAAGGGATAGAACAGCAGGATCCACAGCAGCATCACGAAGATGTTGGTGCCCACATAGGCGCCCACCGACAGAATGGAATGGGTATCCAGGGTGGCAGCCAGGCCGGTGGTGAGGAAAAACACGCCGAACGGCGCCAGGGACATCACCATTACCACCAGCTTCATCATCACGTTGTTGGCGATGGCAAAACCCTTGGCGGCGGCTTTTGACTCATCCCTGCCCAGGCCCTTAATGGCGATGCCGGTGATGATAGCCATAAAGAGGATCTGCAGCATGTTGCCTTCGGCAAAGGCCTGGAAGGGATTGGAGGGGACCACTGAGGCCACCAGTTGCAGCAGAGACGGGGCTTCGGTCAGGGCCGGCTCGAACGGCTTACCGTCCAGGGTCAGGTTGGCACCGCTACCGGGTGCAAACATCAGGCCTATGGCCAGGGCGGCGGCGATGGCCAGCACGGTGTTGAACAGGTACAGCAAGAAGGTCTTGGTGCCAAGGCGCCCAAATTGCCCCAGGTTTTCCAGGGAACAAACGCCGTTGACGATGGAAATAAAGACCAGAGGCACCACCAGCAATTTGATCAATGACACGAACAGGCCGCCGGCGGTACCGAACAGATCGTGGATCAGGGTCTGGTGCAAAAACTCGATACCGGGGAACAGTCGGCTGGCGGCCCCCACCGCCAGGCCCGCCACCAGGGCGATGAAAATCTTGGTTGTCAGGGAGTACTGCATACTCTCACTCTTGTTGTAGTGTTTTGGTAATGGCTCGGGACTATAACCAAAGTCGCCAAAACATACCCGTGATCCAATTCACATCTTGTTGTCCCGCAGGCCATTCTTGGCGAGAATGGCCATATTTACTCCAATCCGCTCCACACCCCGGAAGCTACCATGTCCAATCCCGAGCTGGTGTTGCTGTTTCTCCTTGCCGCCGTCGTTGGCGTTCCCCTCTTTAACCGTCTGGGCATGAGCCCGGTGCTGGCCTACCTGGCGGCCGGGCTGGTGCTGGGCCCTTCAGTGCTCAACCTGGTCAGTGACGCCGAGACACTGCTGCATTTTTCCGAGCTGGGCATTATCCTGATGCTGTTTGTGCTGGGGTTGGAGCTGTCTCCGGCCCGGGTCATCCAGCTCAAAAGCGCCATCTTTGTGCTGGGCAGCGGCCAGATGCTGTTGACCATGGCCGCCTTTACCGGCGTGGGCATGGCCTTTGACCTTGGCTGGAAAACGGCCCTGGTGCTGGGGGCGGCCCTGGCCCTGTCCTCCACCGCCTTTGCAGTGCAGCTGCTTAAGGAACATGGCCTGCTGGCTTCCAAGCGTGGCCAGGACAGCTTTGCCATTTTGCTGTTCCAGGATATGGCGGTAGTGCCCTTGATGCTGATGCTGGCCTTTCTTGCCCCAGGGGGTGAAGAAACCCACCTGGCCCCCTGGTACTGGATACTGGGCGCCCTGGTCGGTATCGGGCTTTTTGCCCGTTTTGGCCTGGCCAGGCTGATGGAAGCGGTGGTGGCATCCAAGGTACGGGAAGTGTTGACCGCCCTGGCGCTGCTGCTGGTATTGGGCAGCGCCTGGATGATGGAGGAGCTGGGGTTGTCGGCCGGTATGGGCGCCTTTTTGGCCGGCACCCTGCTGGCCAATTCCTCCTACCGCCACCAGCTTCATGCCGACATCGAGCCCTTCAAGGGCCTGCTGCTTGGGCTTTTCTTCATGGCCATCGGCATGATGCTCAAACTCGACCTGTTGTGGACGGCGCCGCAGAAGGTGCTGGTGGCCATGGTGCTGTTCCTGGTGGTCAAAGTCGCGGTGCTGTGGCTGCTGGCAAGGCTCTGGGGCCATGGGGGTATCAATGCCTTGCAACTGGCGGTGCTGCTGAGCGAAGGGGGTGAGTTTGCCTTCGTGCTGGCCAGCCAGGCCGGCAACCGAGGCCTGTTGAGCCCGGACCAGCAAGAGCTGCTGGTGTTGGTGGTGGGGCTTTCCATGGTGCTGACCCCCTGGCTCTTTGGCTGGGTCAAAAAAGCCTGCAACAAGGTCCAACCCACCGAAGAGGCACCTGGCCCTGCTCCCAGCAACAAGCCCAGGGTCATCGTGGCCGGTTTTGGCCGTTTTGGGCAGATAGTCGGCCGGGTACTGGCCGCCTACCGCATTCCCTTTATCGCCCTGGATAAGAATGCCACCCACGTGTCCCTGGTGCGCCGCTACGGCGCCGAGGTCTTCCTGGGCAACGCCACCGAGTATGATCTGCTGGATCAGGCCAGGGCCCACGAGGCTGACATCCTGGTGGTGGCGGTGGACGACAAGCGCGATTCCATGGCCATTATCGCCCTGTGCCAGGCCCGCTTCCCCCACCTCAAGCTGCTGGCCAGGGCCATAGACCGCCTCCATGCCATAGAACTCAAGGAAAAAGGGATACACAAGGTGTTCAGGGAAACCTTCAACGCCGGCCTGCAGGCCACCCATGCCACCCTGATGGAACTGGGGATCCCCGAGTCGGAAGTGCTGGATATCATAAGCAAATTCCGCGAGCACGACGAAAAATTGCTGGATTCTGCCGTAGAGCACCTGGACGACGAAGAAGCGCGGATCCGCATGGTCAGGGCCAGTCGCCAGGAACTGGCCAAACTGCTGCGCCAGGACGCCGAGCTCTAAGGGCGCCAAGGCCTCCCAAAGGAGGCCTTGCACTCTTGAGCATCAAGCGACTGAAGATATAAAAAACCCGGCTTTCGCCGGGTTTTTTTATATCGCTATTATCAGGCCTTGTGTTGCTCGGCCAGATACAGCCAGGTATCCACCACGGTGTCGGGGTTGAGGGACACCGAGTCGATGCCCTGCTCCACCAGCCAGGCGGCAAAGTCTTCGTGGTCGCTGGGGCCTTGGCCACAGATCCCCACGTACTTGCCACGGGCCTTGGCGGCCTTGATGGCCATTTCCAGCAGCGCCTTGACCGCTTCGTTACGCTCGTCAAAGAGGTGAGCGATAATGCCGGAGTCGCGGTCCAGGCCCAGGGTCAGCTGGGTCAGGTCGTTGGAGCCGATGGAGAAGCCGTCGAAGTGATCAAGGAACTGGTCGGCCAACAGCGCGTTGGACGGCAGTTCGCACATCATGATCACCTTGAGGTCGTTCTCGCCGCGCTTGAGGCCTTGCTCGGCCAGCAGCTCGATGACTTTCTCGGCTTCGCCCAAGGTACGGACGAAGGGGATCATCACTTCCACGTTGGTCAGGCCCATGTCGTTACGCACCCGCTTGAGAGCTTCACATTCCATGGCGAAGCAATCGCGGAATTCGGGGCTGATGTAACGGCTGGCGCCACGGAAGCCGATCATGGGGTTCTCTTCGTGGGGCTCGTAAGCCTCACCGCCCACCAGGTTGGCGTACTCGTTGGATTTGAAGTCGGACATCCGCACTATCACCCGCTCTGGGCTGAAGGCGGCGGCCAGGGTGGCGATACCTTCCACCAGCTTGCTGATGTAGAACTCGCGGGGGCTTTCGTAGCCGGCCATCATCTCTTCGATTTCGGCCTTCAGGGCAGCGGGTTGCTGGTCCAGGTTCAACAGCGCCTTGGGGTGCACACCGATCATGCGGTTGATGATGAATTCCACCCGGGCCAGGCCGATACCGGCGTGGGGCAGGCGGCAGAAATCGAAGGCGCGGTCGGGGTTGCCCACGTTCATCATCACCTTCATGGGCAGGGGCGGCATCTTGCCCACTTCGGAGGTTTCCACCACGAAGTCCAGTTTGCCCTGGTAGATAAAGCCGGTGTCCCCTTCGGCGCAGGAGACGGTCACTTCCTGGCCGTCCTGGATGTGGTCGGTGGCATCGCCACAGCCCACTACCGCCGGGATCCCCAGTTCACGGGCGATGATGGCGGCGTGGCAGGTACGGCCGCCACGGTTGGTGACGATGGCGCTGGCGCGCTTCATGATCGGCTCCCAATCGGGGTCGGTCATGTCGGTCACCAGCACGTCGCCGGGCTTGACGAGATCCATGTCCTTGATGGATGCCAGCACCCGGGCAGTGCCGGCACCAATTTTGTGGCCGATGGCACGGCCTTCGGCGATCACCTGGGATTTACCCTTGAGGCTGAAACGCTCCAGCACCTGGCCGGACTCGTTGGAGCGCACGGTTTCGGGGCGGGCTTGGACGATGTAGAGATTGCCGTCCAGGCCGTCTTTGGCCCACTCGATGTCCATGGGGCGGCCGTAGTGCTTCTCGATGATCATCGCCTGTTTGGCCAAGTCTTCGACTTCGGCGTCGGTGACGGAGAAGCGCAGGCGATCGCTGGCCTCTACCTTCTCAACCTTGACCTGTTTGCCGTGGGCTTCGTCGCCGGAGTAAATCATGCGCTCGGCTTTGGAGCCCAGAGTGCGGCGCAAGATAGCCGGGCGGCCGGCGGCCAGGGTCGGCTTGTGCACGTAGAATTCGTCGGGGTTGACGGCCCCTTGCACCACCATTTCACCCAAGCCGTAGGCGGAGGTGATAAAGACTACCTTGTCAAAGCCGGACTCGGTGTCGATGGTGAACATCACGCCGCTAGAGGCGATGTCGGAGCGCACCATGCGCTGGATACCGGCAGACAGGGCCACGCCTTTGTGGTCATAACCCTGGTGCACACGGTAGGAGATGGCGCGGTCGTTAAAGAGAGAGGCAAAAACGTGCTTGATGGCTTCCATCACCGCATCGATGCCGCGCACGTTCAGGAAGGTTTCCTGCTGGCCGGCGAAAGAGGCGTCGGGCATGTCTTCGGCAGTGGCGGAGGAACGAACCGCAAAGGACACGGCGTCGCCATGTTCACCGGTAAGGGCGGCGTAGGCCTCACGAATGGCCTTGTCCAACTCCGGCTGGAAAGGAGTGTCGATGACCCACTGGCGGATTTGCGCGCCAGCCTTGGTCAGGGCGCTGACATCGTCGACGTCCAGTTTGTCGAGGAGCTCATAAATTTTGGCGTTGACACCGCTTTGCTCCAGGAATTCGTTAAAGGCGTGGGCAGTGGTGGCAAAGCCTCCCGGCACCTGTACACCCAGGCCTGAAAGGTGGCTGATCATTTCGCCCAGCGAGGCGTTTTTGCCACCTACACGATTGACATCGTTCATGCCAAGGTCTTGATACCAGAGTACATATTCTTGCACTGTCAGGACTCCCTAGATTTTCCAGCAGAAGGGTTTGTGCATTAGAGCGCGGCCATTCTACACTGCCGTCCGGCAAGCGGTAAAACGTTTGTCTTGCGCGTTGTTAACAGTCTACAAAAAGGCGTTTGAATGGAAAGGCACGTTTATTTTGTTTCAGATGGAACAGCCATTACCACCGAAGTGTTCGGTCACGCACTCCTTTCGCAATTCCCTGTTAAATTTAAACAATTTACCGAACCTTTCGTGGACAATGAGCGCCAGGTCAGCCGCGTTCTCGATAAAATAAGCCGTAGTTTTATTACAACAGGACAGCGGCCCCTGGTGTTCCACACTGTGGTGGATACCCGGCTGCGCGCCCTGTTCGACGAAGGTGATGGCATCTGTTATGACATCCTTTCCACCTTCGTCACCCCCCTTGAGGCGCAACTGGGGGTCAAGGCCGAACCCAAGATAGGCCGCTCCCACGGCATGATGGACGACGCCTACCATCACCGCATCGAGGCGGTGAACTACGCCATGGCCAACGACGACGGCGCCGTCACCAAGTATTACAGCGACGCCGACATCATCCTGATTGGCGTCTCCCGCTGCGGCAAGACCCCCACCAGCCTCTATCTGGCTCTGCAATACGGCATCAAGGCGGCCAACTACCCCTTCACCGAAGAGGACATGGATCACCTCAAGCTGCCCAGCGCCCTCAAAGACCACAAGCACAAGCTCTATGGCCTGGTGATAGACCCGGATCGCCTGGCGCAGATCCGCAACGAAAGGGCCCCCGGTACCCGTTATGCGTCCTTGCGCCAATGCCGGCTGGAAACCAAGGAAGTGGAGTTGATGTTCCAAAAGGAACGGATCCCCTACCTCAACACCACCCGCCATTCGGTGGAAGAGATCAGCGCCCATATCCTTCAGGACACCGGCCTGGAACGGCACAAGTACTGACACGAAAAAGCCCGCTTACGCGGGCTTTTTTATCAAGGCAGCAAGGCGTCGGCCCCAAGGCCGGGGCATTGCCCTGCCCTTTCCGCCTCCCTGACCAGGGCCTGCAGATGGCGGTTGATGGGGGTCTCAACACCGAGTTTTTCCCCTTGGGCCACCACATAGCCGTTGAGAAAGGCAATTTCGGTAGCCCGGCCGGCGGCCAGATCGTCATAAAGGGAAGAGCGGGCCTGGCTGTCCATGGCCAGCAGCTCCTTGGCCAGGCGGCTAAAGGCGCCGTCCGGTAAAGCCAGCACATAAGGGAGCAGCGCCGGTGGTGCCCCGGTGAGCTTGGCCGGCTTAACCCCCATGGCCTTAAACACCTTTAAGGCTTCTTTCTGGGCGCCGGCCAACACCTGGCGATAGCCTCGCTGGGACAACTCTTCCACCAGCGGCAAGCCACAGAGGCCGTTAATGGCGTTATTGAGGTTTAAAAGCAGCTTTCCGGCCAATACCCCTTGGATATCCTCCACCGCCTGGGCGCCCCAGGCGTGGGCAAAGGCCCCCAAGGCCTTGGGCACCATCACCTGGCCGCCGGTGCCCTGGTGCAGCTGGCCCTGGCCGCGCCAGACCAGGTTAAAAGGCACCATGATGGGCTGGGCATTGCAGCCAGATAGCGCCGCCACCCGCTCGGCGGCTCCCAGACCGTTTTGCGCCACGATAAGGGTGGGCTGCGAGGCCAACGCCGGGGCTATGGCGCCAAGCAGGGCCTCGGTGTCGGTGCGCTTGCAGGCCACGATCACCCAATCGAAGGGCCCATCGGCCTGCTGCACCACCTTGAGCTCGGCAAGGGACAAGGGGTCCCCTAGGCCACTGATGGTCAGCCCTTTGGCCAGGCGCGCCTGGGTGGCGGCGCGGCCCAGATAGGTGACATCCACCCCCGCTGCCTGCAGCCTGGCACCCAACCAGGTACCGATACAGCCGGCACCGGCCACCAGAACATTCGTCTTATCGATGATCACGCATATAATGCCGTACAAATATTTGCCCCAGCGTACAAGTGGCGCCGGGGAAAGAACAGGATTTTCATGACGTTCCTCGGAACCCCCCTGCCCCTGGTCAGCCCTGGGGCACTCAAAGCGTCCCTGGCGCTGACCGACCCGGCGGCCGTGGCCGCCAAACGCCAGGCCATTAGCGATATTCTCACCGGCAAGGACGACAGGTTGATGGTGGTCATAGGCCCCTGCTCCGTCCACGACCCCAAGGCCGCTTTGGAATACGGCCAGCGCCTGGCCGCCATCCAAGCCCGCTACCAGAAGCAACTGCTGCTGGTGATGCGGGTCTATTTTGAAAAGCCCCGTACCCGCCACGGCTGGAAAGGCCTGGTGTACGACCCGGAGCTTTGCGGGCAGTTTGACGTCAACCAGGGCCTGACCCAAGCCCGCCAGTTGCTGCTGGACCTGCACCAATTGGGCCTGCCCCTGGCTACCGAATTTTTGGACCTCACCACAGGCCATTACCTGGCCGATCTGGTGAGCTGGGGCGCTATCGGCGCCCGCACCACCGAATCCCAGGTACACCGGGCCCTGGCCTCGGCCCTGCCCTGCCCTGTGGGCTTTAAGAACGGTACCGACGGTAACGTGCGTATCGCCATCGACGCCATTCGCGCAGCCGCCGATAGCCACCTGCTGTTCGGCCCCAACGACCAGGGCCAACTCCAGGCCCTGGCCAGCGCCGGCAATGCCCAGACCCACCTGATTCTGCGCGGTGGCCTGCAACCCAACTACCAGGCACAGGCGATAGAGGCGGCCTGCGCAGCCCTTCGTCACGCCGCCCTGCCCGAGCGGCTGATGGTGGACTGCTCCCACGGCAACAGCCGCAAGGAATACCAGCGCCAGCACCAGGTGGCTGCCGACATCGGCGCCCAGTTGGCCGCCGGTGAGCACCGGATCTTTGGGGTAATGGTGGAGAGCTTTTTGGAAGCGGGCAGCCAGCCTGAAGGCCCCAAGGCCAGCCTGAGTTACGGCAAGTCCATTACCGACGCCTGCCTGGGCTGGGACGAAAGTCTGGTATTGCTCGACGGACTGGCAAAAGCCGTCCAAGGGCGGCGCCAATGTGCTAAAGCATAAATAAGGTCATAACAAAAAAGGGGCAGCCCCATGCGCGCTGCTTGCTGCTTGCTCTGGACCCTGGCCCTGCCAGTCTGCGCCATGGACGATGCGCCCCTGGCGCCACCCTCGGGTGGCGTTTATAGCTTGTCACAACCCCTGCACAGCCGGGAAACCAGCCTGGTCTTCCTCTGGCAGGCCCGCACCCAAGGGGTGCAAGAAGGTCTGGGTTTTGGCCTGGCTGCCAGCAACCACGTGACCCCTGAACCGGTCCGCCCCCTTCGCCACAAACTGGTGCTGCTGCTGGGTCAGCCTTTTGAAAACGAAGGGGTGCAATACCGCTACCGAGCCGGTACCAGCCAGGAATGGCTGGCCGAATACAAAAGGCGCCAGCTCGACCCTGCCAGTCCCACCCCCCTTCCCCTGGTGCAACGCACCCTGGGCTATCGCTACCTTTGGCAAGGCAACAGTCTGGAACTGAACCTCAGCGACCAGTCCCTGCCCGCCGACAAGGAGGTTGCCTTGTCCCTGTCTTTCCGTAGACGTTTTTAACGGAAACTAACTGTTTGTTTGAAAAGCCTTTCTAGCCCTACTTCAGGGTGGGAAAATAGCCACAACGGTTTCACAGGGAGTTGTACTATGAAGAAAGCCTATTGCTGTCTCGCCTTACTGCTGAGCCCCGCCATGGCCGCCGACTTTGGTCCTCTGGACGTCGCCAGCCAATCTCCCATACTGTCAAGCACCCTGGTACCCAAGCTCCACGAAGCAGCCGACGCCCACCAGGGCCCCAGCCGTTTTTCGGCCCGGGCCGCCATCGCCTCCATCTGGGACGATGCCCAGGATGGCAGTTACTTTTTCGACTATTACCAGAACGAAGTGGCCCTGAGCGCGGCTACCAACCTGGCCGAGGACTGGCGCCTGCACGGCAGCGCCGCCTATCACTGGGTGGGTAACAACCATCTCGATAGCCTGACCAAGGCCTTCCACCGCACCCTGGGCATAAGCCAGAACGGCCGTGACGATGTTCCCCGCCACGACAGCCACCTGCGTATCGGCGACAGGGAATGGCGCGGCTTTAACGGCGAAAGCCTGGACCGCACCTTGGATCTGTACCTGGAACATTATCTCTGGGGGTACGAGCGCCAGGCCCTGAGCCTGGGGGGCAGCCTCTTTTGGAATGACGTAGGTGGACCTTTTTCCCAGAGCCGCTTCGAGCAGGGCCTGCAGCTTAACTACAGCCTGACCCCCCTGGCAGGGCACAGGCTGCATCTGATGGCAGGGGTCAGCCACAGGAATGACGACGATTACCTGGGGATCCCCCTAAGGGACACCAACTGGAACGCCGCTGTGGGCTATCGCTACCAGTTGGCCCAGGCCCACAGCGTATTGGTGGAATACCACTTATCCCAGGGGCTGGCCAAGGACATGGGGCAACTGAGTGACGAAGTCCACGAGCTGATGCTGGGCTATCGCTACCAATGGCAGGATTCGGCACTGGAGCTGACGATGACGGAAAACGCCGTCTCCCATGACAACAGTGCCGATATTGCCTTTACCCTGGCCTACCGCTGGCAGCTTTAAGTCCCAAACACCAGGGTCAGGATCACCACCGCCGCCAGGTTCAGCCACAGGCCGGTGCGCATCATGGTCTTCTGGGGTACCAGGCCGGTACCGAAGACGATGGCATTAGGTGGCGTGGCCACCGGCAGCATGAAGGCGCAGGACGCCGCAATGGCAATCAGCACCGCCATGTTCTCAACCGGCAGGCCCAGCTCGGCGGCAATGCCGCCAAAGAGCGGTACCAACAAGGCAGCACTGGCGGTGTTGGACGCCAGTTCGGTCAGGAACACCACGAACAGGGCGATAAGGCCATACAGCAGCCAGACCGGCGCCCCTTGGGTCACCTCAGACAGGCCCTGGGCCAGCCAGGCACTGGTGCCGGTCACCTTGAGGATGGTCGACAGGGTTAGGCCACCGCCAAACAGCAGCAATACACCCCAGTCCACGTCCCGCTCTATGGCCTTCCAGGAAGACAGGCCAAGGGCGCCTACCAACACGGTCGCGCCCAGGGCCACCAGGCTATCTAGGCCCTTGATACCGCCCAAGGCCTTGCTCAGGGGTGAAGAACCAATCCAGCACACCACGGTGACGGCAAAGACCACCAGGGTCAGCACCCGGGCACGGGTCCACACGAAATCTTCACGCTTGGCTTCAACCCTCTGGTTGAGGCTGGGCTTGAGTTGCCAGTAAAGCAGCAGCCAGGCCACCGGCAACAGCAGGGCCACCATGGGCATGCCCACCTTCAGCCAGTCATCAAAGCCCTGGTGCAGGTAGGCAGCGGCAATGGCATTGGGGGGGCTGCCGACCAAGGTACCCATACCGCCCAGGCTCGCCGAGTAGGCCACCCCCAGCAGCACGAACACCTTGGTACCGGGAGACGGCTCTTCATCCAGCCTTTTAAGGAGGCCCAGCACCAAGGGCAGCATCATGGCCGCCGTGGCGGTATTGCTTATCCACATGGACAGGAAGGCGGCAGTGGCGAACAGCAGCAGCACCGACAACCAGAAGCGGCCGCCTGCCAGGCGCATCACCGCCGAGGCCATGGCTTTATCCAGGCCCTGCTCTTTAAGGGCAGAGGCCAGGGCAAAACCGCCCAGGAACAGGAAGATGATGGGATCGGCAAAACTGGCCAAAGCCGTTTTGACATCCAGAATATGCAAAAGGGCCGCTAGGACCGGGATCAGCAAGGCGGTGATGGTGACCGGCAAGGCTTCGGTCATCCACAGCACACCGGCCAGGATCAGGATGGCAAGGCCCGCATTGACCTGCCCGGCAAGTGGCGTAGCCACCACCAGATAAGCGCTGACCAGCAGGGCCAGCAACTGGATAAGACGAGAAACCATAAGCGTAGGAGATGATTATTGGGGGCCTAATAGTGGCAAAGATCCCCCCGGGGATCGAGCCTGACCAGTTGTTGCCCACTGGCCCTTGGTGGTCTTTTGACTGGCCTTTGCCGCCTCAGTGGCGCCAAAACAGCCCTGAGTGGTCAGCAAGGCCGGTTCGGTGTCTTTCTGAGGAATTTGCGATTGCCACAGGGGCGGGCCAAAAATGCCCAGCTCCTGTGGCTAAACGGTCGCTGTAACTGGCCTTTTTCTTACCTGGGGCCGACCGGCACCATGATGTGGGCATAGGGGGTGCCCTTCCACATCACATAGGGCCCACCCTGGTTGGGATCGGTGCTTATCCCCTCCAGCAGGGCCGGATCCGGTACCAGTATCATCAGGTGCGGCCCTTCCACCACCCATTGGTTGTCGGCAGTGGCCGACTCGGCAAAGGGATCGGTATTGCTGGACCCTTCATCCCCGGCCAGCATGTAGGCCATGCCCATGGCGTCGGGTTTAAAGTCGGTCTTGCCCATCCAGGCCTTGGCCCAGCGCTGCCAGAGCCCGTCCAGGCACATGCTGCTTTTGCCGTTGACATGGGGGCCGGGGTAACAGACCCAGCCGTTATGCCCTTGGCGCAGCACCTCACCGGACCACGCCATGATGGTGGCATCGCCGGTGATGGCGGCCGGGCCCGCCATCAGGGCGTCTTTGATCTGGGCCTTGGCGTCGGCCTCACCGGCCTGGGCCAGGCCAGCTGCCATGGCCAGGGTTGCACAGAGTAAAGCGCGTTTCATAACACCTCCTCACTACAGGGTTCCACCAAGTGAAGCACTGTCTTTGGCAGGCTGCCATCATCCTTACTCTTGGCGCAGCACCGGGTAGCGCAGATAGGCCTTATCGTAATAGGGGCTGCGCTCATAGAACCAGCGCAGCCTGGCATCCGGGTCCTTGGCAAAGGCCGGGTCGGCAAGGGCCTTGTCAAAGGCGGCTTTGATGGCCGGGTCAGCCAGCATGGCCTTGGCCATGGGCTCTACCACATAACCCTCCATGTACTCGGTGCGGCTGAACACCGTATTGAAAAAGCCCCATTGCAAGAAGCTGTCCGGCGCCGCCGGCTCCAGCAGCACCATGGCCAGGTTGCCAAGGGGCTGGTCGGTACTGATGCGCACCGAGCCGGCTGGCAGGGTTTGGGTCACCTCCTGCCAATGGCCCTTGGGGTTGACCCGAAAGTGCCCCTCATAGGGGCTGGCGGCAAAGTCGGCGCCGTCTATCCAAAATTGCCGGGCCTTGACCTGGGTGGGGCTGTCGAGGCGGGTCATGGCAATGCCCTGCTCGGCAAGGCGGCTTATTACCTGCTGCCACTGGGCCGGAATAAGGTAGGCCTTGGGGCGCGTTGCCGTGACGGTGGCTTTGTCCATGGGCCAGACCGGCACCTTGGGCCAGCTTTGGGGGCGGCCCAGCCAGCGGATCTCCTGGCGCCCGGAAATGGGGCTTTGATAATGCTCGAAGGCGACACCGGCCAGGGTGGTCAGGGTGGGGGCATCGCCCCGGCCAAAGGCCAGGGGCAGCTGCGCCGGCCGGGCTGCCCGGTCGGCGGCGATGGCCGCCTGCAAGTCAGTGCCCTTCTCGACCAGCAGTTCAAGGGCGCTTTGCACCAAGGCATAGGTCCCCAGCACCCGCCGCTGGTAGCCTTTTAGGCTGTGGTTTTCCACCAGCACGGTCGGCAGGTTGCGAAGGGGGCCATAGCCATTGGAATAGCGCGGCTCGGCCTGCCACAAGATGGCGCCTTTGTCGGGCTGGCGGCCGTCTTCCAGGAATAAAAAGTCCCCCGGCTGGTGGCCAAGGGCCTTGAGATCCCGATAGAGCCTTGGCCGAAAAACCCGGGTCAGCCAGCGGCTGCTGGCCGGGGCGTAGGTGGTGTTGATGGCCACCAGGCTGTCGTACTGCCAGTCTTCGCCGTCGGTCACATGCACATCGATATAGAGGCTGGGGTCCACCTGGTTGATAAGCCCCACCATGGCTTGCATCTCGGGGCTGTCCAGTTTGGTGTAGTCGCGGTTGAGGTTGAGGTTGCGGGCATTGGCGCGCCAGCCCATGTTCTGGGGGCCGCGCTGGTTGGGTCTGTTAAAGGGGCTGGCCCTTTCGTGGCCGTCGGCATTGAAGATGGGCACAAACACCAGGTTGACCTTGGCCAGCAAGTCCCGGTGCTGGCCGGCACCCCAGTCGCGCAGGAACATCAGGCCGCCGTCCTTGCCGTCTATCTCCCCGGCATGAATGCCCGCCTGCAACAGCAAGGTGGGCTTGCCGTTACCCGGTTGGCCCAAGGTGACCACCCACAGATCGCGCCCCTGGCCGCTTTTGCCGAAGCGGGCAAGCTTCAGCTCTGGGTGGGCGCTGGCCAGGGCCTTGAGGTAGGCCAGGGTGGCGTCGTAATCCGGGGTGGTCTGGAACTGGCTGGCCTCGGCCGGGGTAGGGTTTTGGCTGTCGATAAGGGCCAGGGTCTTACCCTGCCAGGGCAATTCGGGGGGCAAGGGGGCCGCCACAAGGGCGCCAAGCAACAAGGGTAGCAGCATGATTTTTCTCCTTTTTTGCTGTTTTACCTGGCTTGCAAGCCAAGCTCAAGGCGGACTCGGGCAGCCGCCTTGATGGCAGGGCGGACGCAAAAAAGCCGGCTGACGCCGGCTTCACTTCACACGCAAAACAGTATCCGGCTTTAGAGGGCCGGTTTTTCCAAAGAAGCCTTGAGGGCTTTTAGGAAACGGGCCGCTTCGCCGCCGGTGCAGGCCTGGTGGTCCATGGTCACCGACAGGGGCAGCATTTTCTTGGCTTGCCATTGGCCGTCTTTGAGCACGGCCGTTTCATAGCTGCGCCCTGCCCCCACTATGGCCACCTGGGGCGGCGTGATGATGGGATTGGCGTAACGGCCGGCAATGGCGCCGAAGTTGGACAGGGTGATGGTGGCGCCCTTGAGCTCGTCCTGGGGTACCCGGCGGTCCTTGACGTCCTTGATCATCTTGTCCAGGCCTTGGCGCAGGCTTTGGGTATCGCGGTTGGCGATGTCCCTCAGCACCGGCACATAGAGGCCGTGGGGGCTGTCCACCGCTATCCCCAGGTCCACCTTGTCAAAGAGGCGGCGGCTGTAGGTAGCGGCGTTGAAATGGGCGTTCAGGGCCGGTTCGGCGGCGCAGGCGTCGCTCATGGCCCGGATCAGCCGCACCGTCGGGTCCTGGCCCGGCTCCCAGTTGGAGACGTCGGCGTCGTCCATCAGGGTTACCGGCACTACGGTTTCAAAGGCGTGGCGCATGGCGTCGGTCATGGCGCGGCGCGCACCTTTGATGATCTCGTTGTTGGACAGGCTGTCGTCGGCTTCGAAGGCCTTTTGCACGTCCGCTTCGGTGACCACGCCGCCGTTGCCACTGCCTTTAAGTTCTTCGATATCCACACCCAGCTGCTTGGCCAGCAGGCGGGTGGCTGGCAGGGCCTGGATGCGTGAACCGGCTACCGGCGCCATGGCGTTACCGGCCACAAAGCTGTCTTCGCCGCCGGCTACGGCGCCATGGCCGGAGACCTTGCCCACCACGGTGCCGGCGTCTTCTTCTTCCCCTTCAAAGCCCACCAGGGGGGAGCCGGTGTGGATCACATCCCCTACTTCGCCAAACAGCTTGGCGATGGTGCCTTTGATGGGGGACGGGACGTCGACGATGGCCTTGGCGGTTTCCATGGAGGCCAGCACCTGGTCCACCTCTACCTCGTCACCGGCCTTGACATGCCATTCGACGATTTCGGCTTCGGGCAAACCTTCGCCCAGGTCGGGCAGTTTGAAGTATTTCATGCGCTGTGCTCCATGACATTTTTCACTTCCAGAAGAATGTCTTCCGGGTGGATCTGGTAGTACTTCTCGTTTTGGTAGTAGGGCATGGTGACGTCGTAGCCGGTGACCCTGGCGATAGGCGCCTTGAGATCCCAAAGGGCCTTCTCGGCCACCTGGGCGGCGATTTCGGCGCCCACACCAAAGCTCTTGGCCGCCTCATGGACGATGCAAAGGCGCCCGGTCTTGCGTACCGATTTCAAAATGGTGTCGATATCAAGAGGCTTGATGGTGGCAAGGTCGATGACCTCGGCACTGATCCCCTGCTCGGCCAGCTGCTCGGCGGCCACCAGGGTTTCGTTGACCGACGCGCCCCAGCTGACCAGGGTGATGTCGGCGCCTTGGCGCAGGATAAAAGCCACGTCCAAAGGCAGGGCCTGGCCGTTGTCTTGCACCTCGTGTTTGACGGTGCGGTAGATGCGCTTGGGTTCGAAGAACATCACCGGGTCATTGCTGCGAATGGCCGCCAGCAGCAGCCCATAGGCGCGGGCCGGGCTGGAGGGGATCACCACCCGCAGGCCCGGGATATGGGCAAACAGGGCTTCGACGCTTTCACTGTGGTGCTCGGGGGCATGGATAAAGCCACCAAAGGGCGCCCGGTAAACCAGCGGCAGGGTGATGCGGCCACGGGTGCGGCTGCGCATACGGGCCGCCTGGCAGATGATCTGCTCCATGGCCGGGAAGATAAAACCCTGGAACTGGAATTCCGCCACCGGGCGCAGGCCCTGGGAGGCCATGCCCACGGTCAGGCCGCCAATCAGGCCCTCGGCCAAGGGGGTGTCCATCACCCGCTTGAAGCCGAACTTGTCCTTGAGGCCTACGGTGGCCCGGAACACGCCGCCGTTGGTACCGATATCTTCACCCAGGCACACCACGTTCTCGTCGGCCGCCATTTCATGGTGCAGGGCCATGTTCACTGCTTCGAGCAGCGTCACCTTAGCCATGGTTACCTCCCGCCATGCGCATGGCCTTGTTGATCAGTTGCTGGCGCTGGCTGGCCAGCGGTTCCCCAAGGGACTCGTAGTGGTAATCGAACATGGCCTCGGGAGGCTCTTGGGTGGTGGCCAGGTACTGCTCCACGGCGGCTTGCACCTGCTGGTTGCAGTCGCTCTGCCAGGCCAGTTCCTTGGTTTCGTCCCAGACCCCTTGATTGTGCAGGTATTGGCGCAGGCGCTTGATGGGCTCGCGCTTCCAGGCGTCGTTCACTTCTTCGGCCGGGCGGTAACGGGTGGCGTCGTCGGCGGTGGTGTGGTCGGACAAACGGTAAGAAACCGCTTCTACCAGGGTGGTACCCTTGCCGGTACGGGCCCGTTCCAGGGCCTTTTTCATCACGTCAAAGACGGCGATGATGTCGTTGCCGTCCACCTGCACCCCGGGGATGCCGGCGCCCACGGCCTTCTGGGCCAGGGTGGGAGCACCGCACTGGATGGTGCGGGGCACCGAGATGGCCCACTGGTTGTTGTTGATCACAAAGACGCAGGGCAGCTGCCAGGCACCGGCGCAGTTGAGGGCTTCGAGGAAGTCCCCTTTGGAGGTGCCGCCGTCACCGATGGAGGTAACCGCTACCCGCTTTTCGCCGCGCAGCTTAAAGGCGGCGGCCACGCCGGTGGCATGGGTGCACTGGGTGGCGATGGGAACGCAGATGGGAAAGTCTTCGGACAGCTGGCCGTCGGGGCGGTTAAAATAGCTGCCCTGTTCGCTGCCGCCCCAATAGAGCATGTTGTGCACCATGGTGGCGCCGCGCATCAGCATGGTGGGCATATCGCGGTAATAGGGCACATAGACGTCTTCTACCGCCATGGACATGCCCACACCGATACCGACGGCCTCGGCACCCAGGTGCGACGGATAGGTGCCCATCTGCCCGGTACGCTGCAGGGCGATAGCTTTTTTATCGTAGGTGCGCACCAGCACCATGTTTTTATAGAAGTTGATCAACAGATCCAGGTCGTCTGCCCAGGCGGGTAGCGGCTGAACCACGTTGCCTTCGTCATCCAGGTAACGCACCTGGGTGACAGTTGACTTTGACGTAAAGGTCATACAAAAACCTTCTATTCCAGAACCGGCGGCGCCGGTTCTCCCCCAATGGATGAACTGCGCTGACTTTACCTTTACGTAAACTTCCTTTCAAGGCAAAGTCAGTCATCAGACCAGTCTTAAAAAAGCCCCGCTGCTGGCGGGGCTTTGTCATCAATCAAGCTGGGTGCGGGTTACCAACAGGCAAGCCCTCTGCCCTATCGCCACCTTGGCATTGGGGAAGATCACCGCTTCTTCTGCCAGCGCTACCCTGTGTTCCAAGTCGCCGTCCTGGGCCAACAGGTGGCCCTGGGGAAAGGGCGTAAAGTTCTCCACATCCTCACCGAAGGTAAAGCGAAAGGCTTCGCTGGTTTTATTGATCACCCGGCTGATGCGGTACAGGTTAAGCTTTGTCTCGTCATAAGGCGGTAGGACCAGCTCGGCCTGGCTGACCAGGGCCGCCAGGCTTTGCGCTGCGGCGGCAAAACGGCTCATGTCGTTCTCGCCAAAGGGCCTGACCTTGCCCAGTTCCACGGTAAAGCCGTGGGCGGCAAACTGCTGGGTGGAAAAGTAACTGAAAGTGGTAGTGGGGCTTTCCGACAGCAGCACCGTATCGACCCCGCAGGCGGCCAGGAACATCACCTGTTCGCGGCTGCGGGGCTTGCCGTGCAGGAAGGGGTAGACCACGAACTTTTCGTGCCGCGAGCCGCGAATGGCGGTGTGCAGATCGTAATGGAGGCGCAGGGCATCCTGGCGCTCTGCGCCGGGGCGGGCGTTGTAGAAACGGGCCACCGCCTCTTCCAGGGCCTTGGCCCGGCGCCGCTCGCCGTTGTCGCTGCCGCCCTTGGCGTGGGCACCGCTAAAGAGGCGGTTGAGGTTTTCTTCCAGCTCCCGCTTGCCGGCATTGATGGCCGGCGGGTTGCCGATAAGGATCAGCAGCCGGTGCGCCAAGGGCAGCTGGCCGCTCAACAGCGCCTTGGCCAAGTCCCGGACGATTTCGATGGGGGCGGTTTCGTTGCCGTGGACGCCGCAAGACAGAATGATGTCTTTGCGGCCGGGGTTTGGGGGGGTCAGGCAGAAAATGCCGCTGTCCCAGATGTCCAGGGTCAGGCCCTGGGCTGTGGTAAAGGACGCCGGCTCGGCCCCCTCGGGGTGGGCCAGGGTAAAGGCGAGGATATCGTTATCCTTGAACATGACGTCTCCCTTGACGCTAAGGCAGGGCAAGATAAAAGCGCCACCGGGGCGCTTTTATTACAGGCTTTATTGGCACGTTTTTATCACGCCTTGGCCAGCCAGTCGGCCAATAGCGCTTGTGCATCCTTAATGATGGCATCCAGGTGCGCCTGGCTTTTAAAGCTCTCGGCGTAGATCTTGTAGATGGGCTCGGTCCCGGACGGACGGGCGGCAAACCAGCCACTTTCGATCACCACCTTCAGGCCGCCAATGGCCGCGTCGTTGCCCGGCGCCCGGGTAAAGGCGTCGGCTACCGGTTCACCGGCCAGCACCGCCCCTTGGGCCACGGCACTGTCGAGGCGGGCAAAGCCGGCCTTGAGGGCGTCGGTGATGGGGGCGTCGATACGCTGGTACCAGGTGGCACCAAACTGGGCTTCAATCACGTCCTGGTAGTACTGGCTGGGACTCTTGCCGGTAACCGCCTGTATCTCGGCGGCCAGCAGACACATGATGATGCCGTCCTTGTCGGTGCTCCAGGGCTTGCCGTCCTGGGTGACGAAGGTGCCGCCGGCGGACTCTTCACCGCCGAAAATCAGCTGGCCGCCAAAGAGGCCTTCGACAAACCATTTGACCCCGACCGGGGTTTCCATAAAGGGCCGGCCGGCGGCGCGGGCTACCCGGCCGACCTGGGCGCTGGTCACCACGGTGGTGCCCACTCCCAGGGTCTGGGGCAGGTGCGGCCTGTGCTTTATCAGGTAGTCCACCACCACCGCCAGGTAGCGGTTGCAGTTAAGGAGCCCGGCGTCCGGGGTGACGATGCCGTGGCGATCGCCGTCGGTGTCGTTGCCCAGGGCCAGGTCGAACTTGTCCTTGACGGCAATCAGGCTGGCCATGGCATGGGGGCTGGAGCAGTCCATGCGGATCTTGCCGTCATGATCGCAGGGGATAAAGCCAAAGCGGCTGTCGACCCGGTCTTCCACCAGGCTGATGTTCAGATCCCAATGCTGGGCAATGGCGTGCCAGTAGTCGATAGCGGCGCCGCCCATGGGGTGTACCCCCAGGCGCAGGCCGGCCCGCTTGATGGCCTCCATGTCTACCACTTCCCCGAGGCGATGCACGTAATCGGCCATGAAGTCGAAGCGTTCGGCATGGGGGCTGGCCATGGCCCGCTCGAAGCTCAGGGTTTGCACCCCTTCGAGGTGGGCTTCGAGGTAGGCGTTGGCCCTGGACTGGATCACCTTGGTGACATTGGTGTCGGCCGGGCCGCCATCTGGGGGGTTGTACTTGATGCCGCCGTCTTCCGGGGGATTGTGGGAAGGGGTCAAGATCAGGCCGTCGGCATTGCCCTGGTGGGCCAAAATGGCGTGGGACACCGCCGGGGTCGGGGTCAGCTGGCGGTCTTCAAAACGCACGGTAACGGCGTTGGCGATCAATACCCTAAGCACGGTGGCAAAGGCCGGGTAAGAGAGGGCGTGGGAATCAAAGCCCAGGTACAAAGGGCCGCTGATGCCCTGCTCTTTACGGTGATCGGCCACCGCCTGGGCCACTGCCAGCAAGTGGGCCTCGTTAAAGGCCTTGTTGAGGCTAGAGCCCCGGTGGCCGGAGGTACCGAAACTGACCCGTTGGGCCGGTACCGTAATATCGGGCTGCAAGGTGAAAAAGGCGGTGACCAGTTCGCTTGGGTCAATCAGGCTTTGGGCCGCCGGCATCTTGCCCGCGTTGGGGTGTAGTGACATCTGCTCTCCCTAGATCTTGTCGGCAAAGGCTTTGACAGCTTCCTCGTCGTAACCTAACTCCGCCATGACTTGCGCCACGATAGTGCGTTTTTTCTCGGTGTTGTTGTTGGTCACTACCCAGTATGGGCTACCGCTGATGGCCTTGGGATTGGTGGACTTGCCAGCCTGGTTCAGCTCTTCGCTGCTGGTGGCAAAGTAGAGGCGGTCGCGGCCCCGGATATTGAGCACCACCCCAAAGGCGTCACCATGGCGCTGGTAAAGCTCGGTCAGGGCGCCGATAAAGCGGCCGACGGCGCTGTTGGCTTCCATCTGCGGTTTGGCGGCTGGGGCAGCAGGAGCAGCCGCAACGGCGGCAGTGCTGGCGACCTGGGGCTTGTCCTGAAGCTTTTCTTGCGGCTTTTCCAGGGGGGCGAAGCCCAGCAGGCGGCGCAGGATCTCGGAGGCGCTTTCGCCGATGTTCTGGGTATTGGATGCGATGTAGTGATACAGCTCGTCATCGACTTCGATGGTTTTCATGCCTTATCTCAAGGTCTTGTTCATGTCTTTGGCGATTATACATAGGCAGCCGCCATTTGCATGCCCGCCTCGACCTTTGCACAATAGCAGCCCCTTGTAGGAGGCAGCAGATGCTCAATTATCAGCAAAGGGGCCAGGGCCCCGACGTTATTCTGGTCCATGGCCTGTTCGGGTCCTTGGACAACCTCGGCAATTTGGCCCGGGCCCTGGAAGATGCCTTTACCGTCACCACTGTGGACTTGCGTAACCACGGCAAGTCCTTTCACAGCGACGACATGAGCCTCAACGCCATGAGCGAAGACATCATCAGCCTGATGGACGCCCTGGGCATTGCCAAGGCGCACCTGGTGGGCCACTCCCTGGGGGGCAAGGTGGTGATGCAGGTGGCCCTGAGTCACCCCGAGCGGGTGGCGCGCCTGGTACTGGCCGACATAGCCCCTGTCACCTACCAGCACCGCCACCACGACAACGTCTTTGAGGCCCTGACCCACGTCGACCCGGCCGGCTACAACAGCCGCAAAGAAGTGGAAGAGGCGGTCAGCCCCTATATCAGCGAGCCCGGGGTGCGGCTTTTTATCCTCAAGAACCTGCAAAAGGGCGAACAGGGCTTTTACTGGCGCCTTAACGTGCCGGTGCTGGTGTCCCGTTATGACGAGGTGCTCAAGGCCCCCGAAGGCCAGCCCTTTAGCGGCCCTACCCTCTTTATCAAGGGCGGCGACTCCCCTTACCTGACCGAGGCCCACAGCGGCGCCGTGCAGGAACGCTTTCCTGGGGCCAAACTCAAGGTCATCAGCGGCACCGGGCACTGGCTGCACGCCGAGAAACCGGCCGTGTTCAATAAGTTGGTCAGGGACTTTTTGAGCTGACCGGTCGCCTTGGGTATAATCCGGCGGTTCTTGTGAAGGGTAACGGCAGTCCATGCTGGCAGAGCACTATGAAACCCTAGAGGCGATAGGCCTCAACCTGTTTTTTCTGGCCATCTTCGTATTGATAGGCCTGGCCATCCAGGATGTGCTGAAAAGGGGAAACGTACCTAAGTTCGGCCGCTATATCGTCTGGCTGGTGCTCTTTCTGGGGTGTGCGGGGTTTATCTCCAAAGAAGTGATTAGACTCATCTGGGAAAGTTCAGGTATCGGTTAATGGCCAAAGAGAGTTCGGACAGGATAACCATTGACCTGTTTGCCGAGGAAAAACGCCGGGGGCGTCCAAAAACCAATCCCCTCCCGCGCCAGGTACAACTGAAGGTCAACAAACGGAACCAGATCAAAAGAGACAAACAAAAAGGGCTGAAAAGGGTGGAACTGAAAGTCGAATCCGCCCTCTTTGATACCCTCAACGATCTGGCCAAAGCGCAAAGCATCAGCCGTAGCGAATTGATAGAAAACATATTGAAAGCCGGCGTCGAGGAGCTCGATGCCGCCAACACCGAGAGGAATTGAGTCGAATGGCATCTGTAGGTCTCTTCTTCGGCAGCGATACCGGTAACACCGAAGCCGTCGCCAAAATGATCCAGAAGCAGCTGGGCAAGCACCTGGTGGAAGTCCACGACATCGCCAAGTCCAGCAAGGAAGACATCGAGGGCTTCAGCCTGCTGCTGCTCGGCATTCCCACCTGGTACTACGGTGAATCCCAGTGCGACTGGGACGATTTCTTCCCCACCCTCGAAGAAATCGACTTCTCCGACAAGCTGGTAGCCATCTTCGGCTGCGGCGACCAGGAGGACTACGCCGAGTACTTCCTCGACGCCATGGGCACCCTGCGCGACATCATCGAAGCCAAAGGCGCCACCATCATCGGCCATTGGTCCACCGAGGGTTACACCTATGTGGCCTCCAAGGCCATGGCCGACGACAACCACTTTATTGGCCTGGGCATCGACGAAGATCGCCAGCCCGAACTCACCGCCGAGCGGGTGGAGAAGTGGGTCAAGCAGGTATACGAAGAGATGTGCCTGGCCGAACTGGAAGACTAAAAAAAGCCCCTCGATTGAGGGGCTTTTTTTCAGACGCCGGGGCGGTAGCGGCGCTTGAGGCGGATATAGAGGGTTCGCTCTATTTTGGCCACCAGGTCCCCTTTGCCGTCTTTGACGTCGGTGACGATCTGCGGCAGGTGCTTCTCCCCGGCCACCGTCGCCCCTTCAATCTCGGCCAGCATCTGCTCTGTCACCTGGAATTCGGCGTAGACTTTACCTACACCGGGCTTCTCAAAATGGATTTTGGCGGCCCTGTCCCAGACATGGTAGCGCTTGCCCAGTATCCCCATCAGCATCAACGCATAGATGGGGTCTGTCATGGCAAAGAGGCTGCCGCCGAACTGGGTACCGTTGGCATTTTTGGTCCAGGGCCGGTTTTTCAGCTCCACCCGGCAACGGCGAAAATCTTCAGACAATTCAACGATACGGATCCCCGTAAACAGAAAAGGCGGCCAGAAATTCAGCAGATGCCGGATCCGCGTACCTTTTTTAAACAACCATGCTTTCATCATTCACCTAATCGATAAAATCGAACAAATACTGGTATCATGCCACTGGTAAAGGCCGGCCCACTTGGGTACCTTTCTCCTGATAACCAACGCGGGCTATCCCGCCCAAAACACGAACAGGACCATTCATGGCGGACGAGAATCAAGCGCTGCGCGACGCTGGCCTCAAGGTCACCCTGCCCAGGGTCAAGATCCTTGAATTGCTGCAACAGCCCGACTTCCAGCACATCAGTGCCGAAGATCTCTACAAAAAGCTCATTGAGCTGGGCGAAGAGATCGGCCTGGCCACCGTCTACCGGGTACTGAACCAGTTCGATGACGCCGGTATCGTTACCCGCCATCACTTTGAAGGCGGCAAATCCGTCTTCGAACTCTCCCAAAAACACCACCACGACCATCTGGTCTGCCTAAAGTGCGGCTTGGTGGTGGAGTTTATGGATGAGGTCATTGAACAGCGCCAGAAAGCAGTGGCTAAAACCAACCACATCAAACTGACGCACCACAGTCTCTACCTCTACGGCGAGTGTGAAGACACCGTCTCATGCGACAAACGCCGTCGCGGTGAAGACTGAAAAGAGGCCAGGTTATCCTGGCCTCTTTTTTTCCTAGAGCCGGGCCGCCAATTCGGCGCCCTGGCGAATGGCGCGCTTGGCGTCGAGCTCAGCCGCCACGTCGGCGCCACCGATAAGGTGCGCCTGCACGCCCTTGTCGGCCAAGGCCTGCCACAGGCCCTTGTTGGGCTCCTGGCCGGCGCAGAGCACAACCTGGTCCACATCCAGCACCATGGTCTGTTCGCCCTTGCGGATATGCAGGCCGGCATCGTCGATGCGCTCGTAGCTCACCCCTGACCACATCTTGACCCCAAAGTCTTTGAGGGTCTGGCGATGCACCCAGCCGGAGGTTTTGCCAAGGCCCTTACCCACCTTGCTGGCCTTGCGCTGCAACAGCCAGATCTCCCGGTGGGCCTCAGGTTTTTGCGGCACCTTAAGGCCGCCCGCCGTGCCCAGAGCCTGGTCCACGCCCCACTGGGCCAGCCAGCGGTCCTTGTCGAGGCTGGCCGAGGGGCCCTGTTCTGCCAGGAACTCGGCCACGTCAAAGCCGATACCACCGGCGCCGATAATGGCCACCTTCTTGCCCACCGGCTTGTTGTCCCGCAGCACGTCCAGGTAGCTCAGCACCTTGCTATGGCCGACGCCGTCTATGGCCGGCCGGCGCGGGTTGATGCCGGTAGCGATAACCAGCTCGTCAAAACCGGCCTCGGCCAAGCCCTCGGCGGTCTGGGGCGCGTTCAGGCGCACTTCCACAGCCAGGTCAGCCAGGCGGTTTTTGAAGTAGCGCAGGGTCTCGTAGAACTCTTCCTTGCCGGGAATGCGCTTGGCGTAGTTGAACTGGCCACCAAGCTCGGCGGCGGCGTCCATCAGCACCACCTGATGGCCCTTCTCGGCGGCGTAGCAGGCAAAGGCCATACCGGCCGGGCCCGCCCCCACCACGCCGATGCGTTTGGGGCTGGCGGCGGTCTTGAAGATCAATTCGGTTTCAAAACAGGCCTGGGGGTTGACCAGGCAGCTGGCCCTTTTCTGCTCGAACACGTGGTCCAGGCAGGCCTGGTTACAGGCGATACAGGTGTTGATGCGGT
The DNA here is from genome assembly GCF_000299915.1 of Gallaecimonas xiamenensis 3-C-1. Classification (NCBI taxonomy): domain Bacteria; kingdom Pseudomonadati; phylum Pseudomonadota; class Gammaproteobacteria; order Enterobacterales; family Gallaecimonadaceae; genus Gallaecimonas; species Gallaecimonas xiamenensis. The sequence goes on along the minus strand of NZ_AMRI01000001.1, from coordinate 153,812 downwards.
CGGCGCGGCCTGCGGCAGCTTTGTTGACGAAATCCGGGTCGGCCAGCAGCGGCCTTGCCATGGACACCATGTCCGCCTGGCCACTTTGCAGGATCTCCTCGGCCACCTGGGGGTCGTTGATGCGGTTGGTGGTAATAAGGGGCACCTTGAGGCCCTCGGCCTTCATCTTGGCGGTGACCCAGCTAAAGGCGGCCCTTGGCACCGAGGTGACGATGGTGGGGATGCGCGCCTCATGCCAACCGATACCGGTGTTGATCAGGGTCACCCCGGCCTCTTCCAGCCAGCGGGCCAGCTGCACGGCGTCGTCCCAGGTCATGCCCTCTTCCACCAGCTCCAGCATCGACAGCCGGAAGATGATGATAAAGTCGCTGCCGACCCGGCTGCGCACCGAACGGACGATCTCCAGGGCCAGGCGGGCGCGGTTTTCAAAGCTGCCGCCCCAGGCATCGCTACGCTTGTTGGTGCGGCTGGCCAGGAACTGGTTGATAAGGTAACCCTCGGAGCCCATCACCTCGACCCCGTCATAGCCGGCCTTTTGGGCCAGGTAGGCGGTCTTGGCAAAGGCCTTGATGGTGCCCTTTATCTGCCGCTCGGACATGGCGCCGGGCTTGAAGGGGTTGATGGGGGCCTTCTTGGCGCTGGGGGCCAGGGAAAAGGGATGGTAGGCATAACGGCCGGCATGGAGAATTTGCAGGCAGATCTTGCCGCCGGCCTCATGGACCGCCTGGGTCACCACCTTGTGCTTTTTGGCCTGGAAGCCAAAGGACAGCTGGCTGCCAAAAGGCGCCAGGCGGCCACGGAAGTTGGGGGCTATGCCGCCGGTGACGATAAGGCCGACGCCGCCTTCGGCGCGGGCCTTGTAGAAGGCGGCCATCTTTTCAAAGCCATTTTTTTCTTCTTCAAGGCCGGTGTGCATGGAACCCATCAGCACCCGGTTTTTCAGGGTGGTGAAACCCAGGTCCAGGGGGCTGAGCATATGGGGATAGGCTGCATTCATCGCTCAAGTGTTCCTTTTCTTTTTTGGCAAGCCTACTCATCCGATGAGTTGGAATCAACAAACCGTTACAAATTCGGCTTCGCATCGGCCCCGCTATGCCATAGCATGCCATAGCATGCCAAAAGACATTGAAGATCAAGGAAGCACAGACCCCTATGCTGACGATGTTAAAAAAGGTTTTTTCCATCATGTGGAAGGCCCTGAATGGCCTTCGCCGCCTGGTGATGAGCTTGTTGGTGCTCTTCATCGTGATCGCCATTATCGGCTCTTTGGGTGAAAGCGAAGGGCCGGAAGTGCCCAAAGACGGCGCCCTGCTGCTGAACCTGGACGGCGTGCTGGTCGAGAAGGCCAAGACCGTCGATCCTCTGGAGGCGGTGGCCCAGGAGCTGCAAGGCAGCAAGGAGCCCCCCGAAATTCAGATGAGCGACGTGCTGGACGTTATCAAGAACGCCAAGGACGACAACCGCATCAAGCTGATGGTGCTCAAACTCGATGGCCTGTGGACTACCAGTCCCGACAAGCTGATGACCATCGGTGACGCCATCAACGACTTCAAGGCCGCCGGCAAACAGGTGATCGCCAAGGGTGACTACTACACCCAGGGCCAATACCTGCTGGCCGCCTACGCCGACACCATCTACCTCAACGACGTGGGCTTTATGTCCATCGACGGTTTTGGCCGCTACCGCATCTACTACAAGTCCTTGCTGGACAAGCTGAAGATCACCACCCATGTGTTTAGGGTCGGTACCTTCAAGTCGGCGGTGGAGCCCTATATCCGCGACGACATGTCCGAGCCGGCCAAGGAAGCCAACCGCGTCTTCCTGGGCGCCCTGTGGCAGCAATACCAGGACAAGATTGTTGAGCTGCGTAAGCTCGAGCCCGGTGCCCTGGACGCCATGCTGGATAACCTGCCGGCTCGCTTCAAAGGCGCCGGTGCCGACTTTGCCCAACTGGCCCTCAAAGAAGGCCTGGTGGACAAGCTGGCTTCCCGCGAAGAGATGGACCAGGCCCTTATCGCCCTGACCGGGGAAGACGAGGACCATCACTACCGCCGCATCAGCTTTGACGACTACCTGTCCATCATCCATCCCAAACTGCCGATGCCCAAACCGGGTCCGAAAGTGGGCGTGGTAGTGGCCCAGGGTGAAATAGTGGACGGCGAAGCGCCGGTGAACATGTCCGGTGGCGACACCATCGCCGCCCTGCTGCGCCAGGCCCGCCTGGATGACGACATCAAGGCCGTGGTGCTGCGGGTCGACAGCCCCGGCGGCAGCGCCTTTGCCAGTGAAATCATCCGCAAGGAACTGCTGGAGCTGAAAAAGGCCGGCAAGCCAGTGGTGGCGTCCATGGGTACCTATGCGGCGTCCGGCGGCTACTGGATCTCCGCCAGTGCCGACGAAATCGTCGCCCACCCCACTACCCTGACCGGTTCTATCGGCATCTTCGGGCTGCTGGCCACCTTCGAGAACAGCCTGGACGCCATCGGCGTGCACAGTGACGGTGTCGGCACCTCCGACTACGCCGGCCTGACCCTGACCCGGCCTTTGTCCGACAACTTCAAGGCCATCATCCAGGCCAACGTTGAAAACGGCTACGACCGCTTCCTCAACCTGGTGGCCGAGAGCCGCAACATGACCAAGGAACAGGTCAACCAGATCGCCCAGGGCCGTATCTGGATTGGTGCCCAAGCCAAGGAACTGGGCCTGGTGGACAAGCTGGGCGACATCCAGGTGGCTATCGATGACGCCGCCCAGATGGCAGGCCTGGACAAGTACAAGGTAGAGCAGGTCAAGCGCCCCCTGAGCCCCAAAGAGGAGTTCATGCAGGCCCTGTTCGGCGACGCCGCCAAACTGGCCGCCGGTATGCAGACATCCCAAACCCCTTGGGTCAGCCAGTTGCTCAAGGCCCTGGACAAGGAAGTGGCTCCCCTGGTGGAGATGCAGGACCCCCAAGGCATGTACCTGTATTGCCGCGACTGCGGCTACGAGTAACAACTTGTAAGACCACAAAAAACCGGGCCCTGGCCCGGTTTTTTCTTATAATGCGCGCCAATGGTTCTACAGGAGCAGTTCATGGCCAAAAAGCGCATCTACGTCGCCTACACCGGCGGTACCATCGGCATGCAAAAATCCGCCAAAGGCTATGTGCCGGTGCCCGGTTATCTGGTGGAGCACGTCAAGAGCCACCCGGACTTCCAGCGCCCCGAGATGCCGGACTTTGATATCCATGAATACTGCCCGCTGATGGACAGCTCCGACATGACCCCGGCGGACTGGCAGCATATCGCCGACGACATCCAGCAGCACTATGACCAGTACGACGGCTTCGTGATCCTGCATGGTACCGACACCATGGCCTACACCGCCTCGGCCCTGTCGTTCATGCTGGAAAACCTCGGCAAGCCGGTTATCGTTACCGGCTCGCAGATCCCCCTGTCGGCGCTGCGCTCCGACGGCCAGGAAAATCTGCTGACCGCCCTCTACCTGGCCGCCGACTACCCCATCGCCGAAGTCAGCCTGTTCTTCAACAACCAGCTGTTTCGCGGCAACCGCGCCACCAAGGCCCATGCCGACGGTTTTGACGCCTTTGCCTCCCCCAACTTCCCGCCGCTGTTGGAAGCGGGCATCCAAATTCGCAAGGTGGGGGCCAAGCAGGCCCTGCAGCCAAAGGGGGATTTCAAGGTCCACCGTATCACCCCCCAACCCATCGGCATGGTGCGCCTCTACCCGGGCATAGACCCCCTTATCATCAGCAACCTTATCCAGCAGCCGGTCAAGGCCCTGATCCTGCAAAGCTACGGGGTGGGCAATGCCCCCAGCAACCCCAAGCTGCTGGCGGCCCTGGAGAAGGCCTCGGAGCAAGGCATAGTGGTGATCAACCTCAGCCAGTGCTTTAAAGGCGCGGTCAATATGACCGGCTATGCCACCGGCACCGGCCTGGCCGCCTGCGGCGTCATCTCCGGGGGCGACATGACGGTAGAAGCGGCCCTGACCAAGCTCCATTTCCTGTTCAGCCAAAACCTCAGCCCCAAAGCAGTGCGGGAACAGCTGGCCGAAAACCTGCGGGGCGAGCTCAGCGTCTGATGGCCAAGAACGAGTCCAAGGCCCTGCTCTTTGCCCTGGCCACGGTGCTGATGTGGTCCACCGTGGCCAGCGCCTTCAAGCTCACCTTACGGGAGCTTGGCACGGCCCAGATGCTGCTGGTGGCCTCCCTCACTACCCTGGTTATCCTGACCCTGGTGGCGGCCAAGCAAGGAAAGCTGGGCCAGCTGTGGCCGCTCCTAAAGACCAGGCCAGGCTACTACCTGCTGCTGGGCTGCCTGAACCCCTGCGGTTACTACCTGGTGCTCTTTGCCGCCTACGATCTGCTGCCGGCCCAGCAGGCCCAGGCCCTTAACTACACCTGGGCCATTAGCCTCAGCCTGCTGGCGGTGCCCTTTCTCGGCCAAAAGCTCAGCCGTTTTGACGCCCTGGCCATAGTGCTGGGCTATACCGGGGTCTTGGTCATTGCCACCCGTGGCCAGCCTTGGACCCTGGATTTTGTCAGCCCCCTGGGAGTGGCCCTGGCCCTGGCCTCCACCCTTATCTGGTCGGGCTATTGGATAGCCAAAACCCGCCACCAGGACGACCCGGTACTGAGCCTGCTGCTGGGCTTTGCCCTGGGGTTGCCGGGGGTGATAGGGGCGCTTTTATGGCAAGGGCGCTTTGACTTCAGCCTGAGCGGCACTTTGGGGGCTGTCTATATCGGTGCCTTTGAGATGGGCTTTGCCTTTTTGCTATGGCTAAGCGCCATGAAGCTGAGCGACCACACCGCAAGGCTGTCCAACCTCATCTTCCTGTCCCCTTTCCTGTCCCTGTGGCTGCTGTCGACCCTGGTGGGAGAAGCCATTTTGCCCTCCACCCTCTGGGGTCTTGGCTTTATTTTGGCCGGCCTGGGGGTACAACAGTTGGCCAAACTGAAGCAGCAGCAAAAATAGGCCCCGGGGCCCATTGACAAGGGCCCTTCCCTCTAGGCACTGTGCTGGAAAGCCAATTGCGAGGGAAGTTGCCGTCATGCATAAAAAATCTGCCAAGCTCAAACACGTCTGTTACGACATCCGCGGTCCGGTGATCGTCGAAGCGGCGCGTTTGGAGGCGGCAGGCGAGCACATTCTCAAGCTCAATATCGGCAACCCCGCTCCGTTCGGATTTACCGCCCCCCCGGCCCTGCTGGACGCCATCGGCGCCAACCTGCACCAAAGCCAGGGCTATTGTGACGCCAGGGGCCTGGGCCAGGCCCGGGAGCTGGTGGCCCGCCATTACCGCACCAAGGGTGTGACCCAGGCCTCGGCCGACCAGGTGTTTATCGGTAATGGCGTCAGCGAGCTTATCCAGATGAGCCTGCAGGCCCTGGTGGATAACGGCGACGAAATTTTGCTGCCGGCCCCCGACTACCCCTTGTGGACCGCCTGCACCGTGCTGGCCGGGGGCAACGCCGTCCATTACCGCTGCGACGAAGGCAGTGGCTGGCAGCCGGATCTGGACGATATTCGCGCCAAAATAACCCCCCGCACCAAGGGCCTGGTGGTGATCAACCCCAACAACCCCACCGGCGCCGTCTACGAAAAGGGGCTGCTGCTGGAACTGATCCAGATAGCCCGCGAACACAAGCTGGTGCTCTTTGCCGACGAGATATACGACCAGATCCTGTTTGACGGCGCCGTCCATTACCCCATGGCGGCCCTGTCCGAAGACGTGCTGACCCTGACCTTCAACGGCCTGTCCAAGGCCTACCTGGCCGCCGGCTTTCGCCAGGGCTGGATGATGGTGTCGGGGGACTTGAATCTGGCCCATGACTACCTCGAAGGGCTCAGCATGCTGGCCAATATGCGCCTTTGCGCCAACGTGCCCAGCCAGCACGCCCTGCTGGCGGCCCTGTCCGACCCCGAGAGCATCAAGCCGCTGCTGCTGCCCCAAGGCCGGCTCTGCCAGCAGCGGGATCTGGCCTATGACATGCTGACCTCCATCAAAGGGGTCAGCTGCGTCAAACCCAAGGGCGCCCTCTACCTGTTCCCGCGCCTGGACCCCAAGCGGTTTGCCATCAGCGACGACCAGGGCCTGGTGCTGGATCTGCTGCGAAAAGAAAAGATGTTGCTGGTGCAAGGCACGGGCTTTCACTACCCGACCCCGGATCACCTGCGCATCGTCTTTTTGCCCCCCACCGAGGTGCTGACCGACGCCATGGGCCGCTTCGGCCGTTATCTCGACCGCCTGGCCGAATCGGTGAGCAGCTCCGCCGCATAAAAAAGGCCCGCTTGATGCGGGCCTTTTGCTGTTTGCTCACGGGGCCTAGGCCCCGGTCACCTGCAACATCACGGCCGCATAGTGGCAGACACTGCCTCCCAGCACAAAACAGTGCCAGATGGCATGGCCAAAGGGGATGCGGCGCAGCATGTAGAAGATGGTGCCCAGGGTGTAGAACAGCCCTCCCCAGACCAGCCAGTTCAGCTCCATGGCGCTCAGGGACTCGCTCATGGGCTTGATGGCCACCAACACCAGCCAGCCCATGGCGATGTAGATCAGGGTCGACAGAGCGCGAAAACGGCCGGTAAAGAAGATCTTGAAGGTGATCCCCAAGGCCGCCAGGCCCCAGACGGTGCCGAACAGGCTCCAGCCCCAGACGCCGCGCAAGGCGATAAGGGTGAAGGGGGTATAGGTGCCGGCTATCAGCACGAAAATGGCGCAGTGGTCGAACACCTTCAACCAGGCTTTGGTGTTTTCGTGGGGAATGGCGTGATAGAGGGTGGAGGCGGTATAGAGCAGCAGCAATGCCATCACGAAGATGGAGGCGGAGACGATCTGCCAGGCATCGCCATAGACGGCGGCCAAGGCAATCAATACGGCGCCGCCGGCGATGGAGCAGAACACCCCTAAGCCGTGGGTGATGGCATTGGCCAGCTCCTCATTAAAGGAATAACGGTGGCCGACGGTGATCTGCATCTGGGGTCCTGCTGGGGTTAACTGAGAAACACTCTCAGCCTAAAACAAAAAAAAGATCCGGCCAAGGCCGGATCTTTCTTATTCTCGCACCTGTCCTACCCCTGTCACCACGAACTTCTCCGTGGTCAGGGCTTCCAGGCCCATGGGCCCGTAGGCGTGGAGTTTTGAGGTGGATATGCCTATCTCGGCCCCCAACCCCAGCTCGCCGCCGTCAGAAAAACGGCTGGAGGCATTGGCCATCACCACGGCGGCGTCCACCCGGCGCTGGAAGTCTGCCGCCGCCTGGGCATTCTCGGTGACGATAACCTCGGTATGCTGGCTGCCGAAGCGGTCGATATGGGCGATAGCTCCCTCAAAGTCCGCCACCTGGCGCACCGCGATTTCCAGGGCCAGGTATTCCTGGCCGTAGTCGTCATCCCCCATGGGCTCAGCCTTGTCGAAATAGACGCAGCTGGCCGGGTCGCCATGGACCCTGACCCCTTTGTCGGCAAAGGCCTTGGCCACCCGAGGCAAAAAGGCCGGGGCAACGTCCTGGTGCACCAGCAGGCCTTCGAGAGCGTTGCAGACGCCGGTGCGCTGGGTCTTGCCGTTGATGAGGATATCAAAGGCCTTGTCCAAGTCCGCATCCTTATCCACATAGAGGTGGCAGACCCCTTTAAAATGCTGGATAACCGGGATACGGCTTTGCTCGGTGACAAAGCGGATAAGCCCCTCGCCGCCCCTGGGGATCACCAGGTCGATGTGGTCAGTCTGTTTCAAAAGGGCCAGCAGCAACTCCCGGTCCGGGTCGTCCACCACTGTGATGGCCTCGGCAGGCACGCCGTTTTCCACCAGGGCCTGTTGCAGCACGGCGGCAATGGCCAGGCTCGACTGCAGGGCTTCGCGGCCGCCCCGCAGGATAACGCCGTTACCGGATTTCAGGCACAGGGCGCCGGCGTCGGCGGTAACATTGGGGCGCGCCTCATAAATCATGCACACCACCCCCAGGGGGATGCGCATCTTTTCGATGCGAAGGCCGTTGGGGCGGGTTTCCACCGGGCGCAGCTTGCCCACAGGGTCTTCCAGGCCGGCGATAAAGTCGATGGCATCGGCCATGGCGTCAATGCGCGGACCGGTCAACAGCAGGCGGTCGAGCATGGCCTCGGACAGGCCCTTGTCGCGGCCGTTGGCCATGTCGGTTTCATTGGCCTTGAGAATGGGCTGGTGCTGCTGGCGCAGCTTCTGGGCCATGGCCTTGAGTACCTGGTTCTTCTGGGCGGTGCTCAAGGTGGCCAATACCTTGGCGGCCTGGGCCGCCTTCTGGGCATAGGCTTGGGCTTTAGCCATCATCATGAATAGTTTTCCTCCAAAATCATCAAGTTGTCGCGGTGGATCACTTCATCCGGGTGATCCGGGCCCACCTCGTCATTGATGGTGCCGGCATGACGACCCTTGAGGTAATTGAGTTCCCAGGAGCTGTACTGGCAAATGCCTTTAGCCAGGGCCTTGTCCCCGTCCTTGACGATAATGGCATCGCCGCGCTCAAAATCCCCTTCCACATCGGTGACCCCGGTGCTGAGCAGGGAGGCGCCCCCTTCCAACAGGGCGGCCGCAGCGCCGTCGTCCACCACCACGGCGCCTTGGGCCTTGAGGGTATGGCGCAGCCAATGCTTGCGGTTGGACAGCGGCGAATGGTGGCGGCAAAACAGGGTGCCGGGGTTGTCGCCCCGCAGCAACTGCTCAAACGTATCACCATCCCGGCCATTGACGATATAGGTATCGATGCCGTGGCTGGAGGCTTTTTCTGCCGCTTCCACCTTGGTACGCATACCGCCGGTGGCGATGGCATTACGGGGTGGCCCGGCCAGGGCGAAAATGCTGTCGTCTATTTCCTCAACCACCGGCAGCCGGCGAGCGTCGTCAAAGACGGTGGGGTCCTTGTCGTAGAGACCGTCCACGTCGGAGCAGATAAGCAGGGTGTCGGCATCCACCACTGTCGCCACCATGGCCGCCAGGTTGTCATTGTCGCCTACCCGCAGGGCGTCGGTAGCCACCGTATCGTTCTCGTTGACGATGGGCAGGATCTGGTTGTCCAACAGGGCGTCCAGAGTATTTTTGATAGAGACGTAACGTTCTCTATCCCCCAGATCCCCATGGGTGAGCAACACCTGGGCACAGGGAAAGTCAAAGAAGCGGGACCAGTTGCTCATCATTTCGTTTTGCCCCACCGCCGCCATGGCCTTTTTCAGGGGCACCGGCAGGTTCTGGTGGGAAAAATCGAAATGACTGCGCCCCGCCGCCACCGAACCGGACGAAACCAGCACGATATCAATGCCCTTTTCCCGGCATTGGGTGATAAATCGGGCAATGGCCAGCAGGTATTTGGCACTGCAACCGTTGCCGTCTGGGGCAATCAGGGCACTGCCCACCTTTAAAACAGCTCTTCGCCAGCTTGGCGTCGACATGGATAGCTCCTTCGATGAAGTGAGCAATTAGTCTAACATCATTCGCCTTCTAATGAAAATGCGTTATAAGCCGAGCCGTTTTGGAGAGATTAAGGACATAAAAAAACGCGCCCTAAGGCGCGCTATTACAAGCCGTGGTGGTTGGCTTCCACCAAGGTGAAGCGGGGAACTTCCCCCTCACCGGTGCTGACCGTTTCGCTGAACATGGCCAAGGGCCGCACCCACAGGGCCTTTTCCCCGTACAGAGGCCGATAGACCACTAAGGGTTCATCGGTTTCGGAATGGCGGGCCACCTCATAGACCTGGTAGAGGCCGCCCTTGTAGTGGCGGTAAAGGCCTGGGGTCACAGCTTGGTTCTCATGATTTCCTGTTCGTTGCTGCCGTTGAACTCGGCCTTGAGCTCCCGCTTGGACTTTTGTACCAGTTCGCCACCGGGGCCAATTTCCATGTGCTGGTGCTCCTCTTGGCGCAAGGACTGGTAGGCCATGACCAGCTGCAGGCAGTTGCCGCGCTGCTCTTCGGTCAGGGCGGTGCCGTCCGGCCACTTGCCGGTTTCGGCGGCGTCACGCAGGCGCAGGTACGTAACCTCGTCCATTTTGGCAACCATTTCAGAGAACATCTCAACCTCCTTTGCGCTTATGCCACACCGTCAGGATGCGACATACGATATAGCCCGTCAGGCCCAAGGACAGCAAGCCCTTGGCCGCCCAGCGGATGGCCGGCTGGGACTCGCTCAGTATTTCGGGGCGGGACGACAGGAACCACAATGCCAAAAAGCCCAAGCCGGCGGCCACCAGCGCCAGCATGGCACCGTTATTGAGGCGGCCAAGCAGCAGGGTACGCTTGAGGGCCTGCCCCTGTGCCTGGGCACCGGGATCGCTGCTGCGCGCTTCGCCGCAATGGGGGCAGCTGGGCGCCTTGTCGGAAATACGCTTGCCGCAAGCGTAGCAATGGATGATGGCCATGGAACCTCCTAAACAGGGTCAGCATGGTAACAAAAAAGGGCGCCTGTCGGCGCCCGTTTTCAGTCCTTGAGACTGGCCCAGTAGTCCCTGACCGTCTGCTTCATCTCCTTGGCCAACATCAATATGCCAAAGAGGTTGGGCAAGGTCATCAGCACTATGGCTACCGCCGCCAGGTTCCAAACCATGGTGGTGTCGCTGAACGACGCCCAGAAGAAGCCGGCCACATAGAGTACCCGGTAGGGCATTACCCACTTGTAGCCCAGCAGGTAGATCACCGCCCTGTCGCCGTAATAGGACCAGGCGATGGCGGTGGAGAAGGCAAAGAGCAGGAGGCCGATGGACACCACGTACTGGCCGTAGTCGCCGAAGTAGCCCCGGGTAAAGGCACGGGTGGTGAGTTCTGCCGAATGCACCAGGGATTTGCCCACCACATTGACATCCGGATCTTCAAGCTTGCCGTTGGTGATATCCAACAGGCCGCTGTAAGGGTGGCCACCTAAGCGAAAGCGCACGTCTTCGGCAACGGAGCGAGCATTGATCACCGTGATGGGGCCACCCTCGGCCACCTGCCCTTCCACCACTTTGACGGCGCCGCTGAAGGTCTTGACCTCGGAGTCCTGGCCGTTGAGGTAAGCGTAGAGCTGCTGGCGGTCGGCATCGACGGTATCGGTGTAGTTGCCGGCCAATACCACCATGTCGGCGCGCTGGAATTTGTTCTCGAATTTCTCCGTCCAGACCCCGGAGCAGAGGATCACCATGCCGGTCAGGGTACAGATGATGATGGTGTCGATAAAAGGTTCGAGGATGGATACCAGGCCTTCGGATACCGGCTCGTCGGCCCGGGCCGAGGCGTGGGCGATAGGCGCCGAGCCCTGCCCTGCTTCGTTGGAAAACAGGCCACGGTTAACACCCCGGTTAAAGGCGTAGGCAAAACTGGCGCCCAAAAAGCCGCCGGCCGCCGCCGAGCCGGTAAAGGCATTGGCAAAGACCGCCTTGAAGCTGGGCCAGAGGTTTTCGATGTTAAGGGCGATAACCGACAAGGCCCCCAGCACGTAGAACACCGCCATAAAGGGCACCACCTTGGAGGTGACCTTGGCGATGCGGCTGATGCCGCCGAGGATGACCATGGCCAGGATCACCGCCAAGACGCCACCGGTCAGTATCGGCTTGATGCCGAAGGTAGCTTCCATGCCCTGGGCAATGTTGTTGATCTGCGGCAGGTTACCGGTACCGAAAGAACTGATAACGGTGGCAATGGCGAAGATGATGGCCAGCCACTTCATGTTCAGGCGTTTGTCCATGTAGTACATGGGGCCGCCGGCCATGGTGCCGTCCGGTGCCCGGTCACGGTATTTGTGGGACAGGGTCACTTCCACAAACTTGGTGGTCATACCCAAAAAGGCGGTCATCCACATCCAGAACAGGGCCGCCGGGCCCCCCAGGAAGATGGCAAAGGCCACGCCGCCGATATTGCCGGTACCGACGGTGCCGGACAGGGCCGTGGTCAGGGCCTGGAAGTGGGAAGTATCCCCCTTCATATGGGAGTGGTCGTACTTACCGCTGACAACCCGCCAGGCCTGGCGGAAATAGCGAATTTGCGGGAAACCGAGATAGAGGGTGAAAAAGAGGCCGACGCCGAGCAGAACATAGGGGAACCAGGCTGAACTGCCCAGGAAACCGTCCAGGGTCAGCAGCCAATTGTTAAGGGCTTCCATGGAAAAGGGGGCTCCAAAATCGTTTTTATAATCAGCCCTTACCCTGACACAGCAACAGCTCTTTAACAAGAACAAGGGCCGCTGATGCGGCCCTCTTTATTGCAATTATTTGAGGTGGCGCCAAAGGGCGGCCAATACGTCCTCACCCAACTGTTGGGCCCGGGTCGGTGACCAGCCATAGTCCAGGTCCACCAGGTTGGCGTTGTCCTTAAAGGGCATCTCCAGGGTGTAGGCCAGGGTCTTGAAGCGCTCGGCAACCCAGTTGGTGCAGACCGTCATATTGGCTTGGCCGGGGGCGTCGATGTCGTAGCCAAATTGGGTCTGGAATTCCGGGGTCACATCCAGCAGCGCCTGGGTGAAGCTGGCCTGGGCGGCTTTTATGTTGTCGTCAAAGCTCGGTATCCCTTCGGAGCCGGCCAGGAAGTTATAGGGCAGGCCTTCGTCGCCGTGGATATCCAGGCACAGATCCAGGCCCTTTTCTTCCATGGCGGCGCGCACCAGGAACACCTCGGGGCTTTGTTCCATGGAGGGGCTTTGCCATTCGCGGTTGAGGTTGACCCCAACGGCGTTGGTGCGCAGGTGGCCACGGACGCTGCCGTCCGGGTTCATGTTGGGCACCAGGTAGAAGACGTTGTCGTCCAGCAGGGCACGGGCCACACCGTCTTCGTCGTCCAGAAGGCGGCCGATAAAGCCTTCCATAAACCACTCGGCCATGGTCTCGCCGGGGTGTTGGCGGGCGATGACCCAGATTTTGCGCTTGGCCTTGGCCTCGTCACCCACCACCAGCAGCGTCATTTCGCGGCCGTCCAGGGTTTCACCCAGGTGCACCGGGGTACAGAGCGGGCTTTCCTGGGCACCGGCGATAAGGTCCTGGTGGCGCTCCCAGGAATAAGGGGCGAAGTAGGCGTAATAGCAGATGGCCTCTTCCTGGACATGGGTGATGGTCAGGGTCTGGCCGTCAAAGTCGGTGGGTACCCGAAACCAGGTTTGGCGGTCATAGGAGGCCACCGCCTGGTAGCCATCCCAGCCCTTGGGGGAATAGGCAGCGCCGCCGGCGTTGGTGATCTTCAGTACATATTGCTGCTCGGCTTGGCCGTGCACGCGAAAATGGAACCACTGGTAGAAGTCCGACTGATGATCCTTGTGGATGGCCAGCTGGATATCGTCACTGCTGTCGGCTTTGAGTACCTGGATGTTGCCGCTGTCGAATCCGGCGGAAATATGCATGGGTGGGTCCTTGTTGGGAAACCTGAGACAGCCTAGCTTAGCATGCCAGGCCATGAAAAAAGGCGTCCGAAGACGCCTTTAGGTCAGCAAGCCGGCTTAGCGCGGCAGGCTGGGGTAGTAGAGGCCGGCCATGTCCTGGGCCACACGCACCACCTGGCAGGAGTAACCGAATTCGTTGTCGTACCAGACGTACAGTACAACGTGGTTGTCCTGGGCCAGGGTGGCCTGAGAGTCCACCACGCCCGCGTAACGGGAACCCACCAGGTCGCTCGATACGATCTCGGTGGAGGTGGTGAAGTCGATTTGGTCACGCAGGTCGCTGAACAGGGAGGTTTCGCTCAGGTAGCTGTTCACCTCTTCGCGGCTGACCTCGCCCTTGAGGGTCAGGTTGAGGATGGCCATGGACACGTTGGGGGTGGGCACGCGGATGGCGTTGCCGGTCAACTTGCCCTTGAGCTCAGGCAGGGCCTTGGACACCGCCTTGGCGGCGCCGGTGCTGGTCAGCACCATGTTCAGCGGGGCGCTGCGGCCACGGCGCTCGGCCTTGTGGTAGTTGTCGATAAGGTTCTGGTCGTTGGTGTAGGAGTGAACGGTTTCCACGTGGCCGTAGTCGATGCCGTACTTGTCGTTCATGGCCTTGAGCACGGGGGTGATGGCGTTGGTGGTACAGGAGGCGGCGGAGATGATCTTGTCATCAGTGCCGATCATGTCGTTGTTCACACCGTAAACGATGTTCTTGATGTCACCGCCGGAGGGGGCGGTCAGCAGCACCTTGCCGGCGCCTTTGGCTTCCAGGTGGCGGGCCAGCTGGTCGTCCTTGAATACGCCGGTGTTGTCGATCACCAGGGCGTCTTCGATGCCGTATTGGGTGTAGTCGATGTCTTCCGGCTGGTTGGCGTAGATCACCTTGATGTAGCAACCGTTGGCGACGATGGCGGATTCTTCTTCGTCAACCCAGATGGAGCCGTTGAAGGGACCGTGGATGGAGTCGCGGCGCAGCAGGCTGGCGCGCTTTTGCAGGTCGCCGTCCTTGCCGCCACGAACCACGATGGCACGCAGGCGCAGTTTGTTCTGGGGACCGGTGCGGTCAATCAGCAGGCGGGCCAGCAGGCGGCCGATACGGCCAAAGCCGTACAGCACCACGTCCTTGGGCTTCATGTTGTCGTCGTGGTCGACGATGTCGCTCAGTTCTTCGCGCAAGAAGGCGTCAACTGTCTTGTCGCCGTGGTTTTTCAGGTAGTTGACGGCCAGTTTGCCGATGTCGATACGGGCCGGGGCCAGCTTCATGTTGGACAGGGCTTCAACCAGGGGGAAGCACTCGCGCAGACGCAGCTTTTCACCTTCGAACTGGCGCACCAGACGGTGGGCCTTGATGATGTCGATGGTGGAGGCATTGAGCAACGGCTTACCATAAACCACCAGCTCGACGCCGTAGTTGCGGTACAGGCGACCGATCAGGGGCTGCATCTGTTCGGCCAATTCCTGACGCTCTTGCCAGCTCTTCAGATAGATGTCCGGTTGAGTGTTGCTCATGGGATTTCCTTTAGTTTCACGTCGTAGGGTGCCGGCGACCTCGGTCTTATAAGCTGGTCGCAAATGTAGGGGCCTGCGGGCTTTTTTAAGTTGGCCTCTCAAGCGGTCGCAATTTTACCCCAGGGGCAATCGCTTTCGCCACATTATCGGTTAAGTGGTACATTTTTGGTTGTTGCCACTGGGCTGCGGCATTGCCACACTGCCGTGATTAAAGAAAAACGAATATATAGACAAGGCGTCCATGAAAAAGCTGTTCTGCTTGCTGCCCCTGGTACTGGCCGGTTGCGGTGGCGACCCTTCCCTGTCCAACATCTGTAGCGACAACCCCCAGTTGTGCTCCGATCTCAACTCCGACGGTTGGTGCCGGCGCGAGCGCTCGGAGCTTATCCGTCAACGCTACATAGTGGACCAGGGCAAAGGCACCGATTTCCAATACCAGCAGTACCTGCTGCTCAAAGACACCGAAACCTACAGCGAATGTATCCGCATCGCCTCAGGGGTTATCCATAAGAACCAGAAGGACCGTCAGAGCGACAGGGGCACCGCCTATATCAACAGCCTGGTGGCCCTCAAGGCCCTGCAGGCCCAGATCAAGAATGCCGACGAGCTACACCTGCTCTATTACCGCTATACCCGCTTTGGGGATAACCGGGCCCTGCAGGCCTTTTTGGCCAAAGAAGGCACCGGCGCCTTCAACACCCTGGAACTCAAGAGCATGTTGGCCGGCCACTACGCCAAGACCAACAAGGCAAAAACGGTACAGCTGCTCCTGGAGGGCCTGGCCCTACCCCGTGAAGACGACAAGGTGGACCCGGAGATCTACCAGACCCTGGCCACCCTGTCCCAGCAGCTGCGCCACTACCAGGAGGCCTATCTTTGGAGCAAAGTGGCTGCAGACAAAGGAGTCAATATCGACACCGGCGCCCTGGAAATGCTGCTGGGGCGTGACCAGAGCCTACTGGACGACTTGCAGGACAAGGCCAAAGCCATCGAAAAGGCCATCGAGAAAAACCAGTTCAAAACGGCCATGGCCATATTGGACAATCGCTGAAAAAAATCCCTGCATCGCAGGGCTTTTTGTTAGGCCGGCTCGAAATCCATGGCCACCGAATTGAGGCAATAGCGCTTGTGGGTGGGGGCCGGTCCGTCGTCAAAGACATGGCCAAGATGGGCGTCGCACTGGCTGCAACGGATCTCCACGCGCACCATGCCATGGCTGTTGTCCTGCAGATAGCGGATGGCGCCGGGGCTGGCCGCTTCGAAAAAGGACGGCCAGCCACACCCGGCATCGAATTTACTGTCCGACAAAAACAGGGCCTGGCCGCAGACCACGCAGTGATAGG
Organism: Gallaecimonas xiamenensis 3-C-1; assembly: GCF_000299915.1. Classification (NCBI taxonomy): domain Bacteria; kingdom Pseudomonadati; phylum Pseudomonadota; class Gammaproteobacteria; order Enterobacterales; family Gallaecimonadaceae; genus Gallaecimonas; species Gallaecimonas xiamenensis. The sequence continues at coordinate 137,607 of NZ_AMRI01000001.1, read as the reverse complement.
TGCCCTGCCCTTCTTCATAGAGGTATTGGCCGCTAAAGGGCCGTTCGGTGGCCCCTTGCTGGGTTACCGCCTCGGCGGCCTCGCTCAGGGGACCTTTCCATCCGTCCTTGCTCATAAAACACCCCTTTTATGTAATTAAATTTCATATCGCCCGGATAAATGGCCAGGCGCTCTTGCTAAATGGCGGCCTTTCTGTAAATTTACTACCAAATCACCAGTAAATGCAGAAAGGACATTATCATGCGGGTTGCCATCAACGGTTATGGACGCATCGGTCGCAACATACTGCGCGCCTTGTTCGAAAGCGAAAAGGCTTACGACATCGAGATCGTCGCCATCAACGACCTGGGCGACGCCCACATCAATGCCCACCTGACTCAGTACGATACCGTACATGGCCGCTTCAACGCCAAGGTCAGCTATGACGAGCAGGCCCTGTACATCAACGACAAGCGCATCGCCATCTACAGTGAGCGCGACCCGGCCAAACTGCCCTGGGGCCAATTGGATATCGACGTGGTATTCGAATGTACCGGGCTTTTCACCACAGGTGAAAGCGCCGGTGCCCACCTCAAGGCCGGTGCCAAGAAGGTGTTGATCTCCGCTCCCGGTAAGGACGTAGATGCCACCATCGTTTACGGTGTCAACCACGACAGCCTGACCGCCGACATGAAGATTGTCTCCAACGCCTCCTGCACCACCAACTGTCTGGCCCCCATTGCCAAGCCCCTGAACGACGCCCTTGGTATCGAGTCTGGGCTAATGACCACCATTCACGCCTACACCAACGACCAGCGCCTCAGTGACGTCTACCACAAGGATCTGCACCGGGCCCGCGCCGCTGCCATGAACATGATCCCCACCAAAACTGGCGCCGCTGCGGCTGTCGGCCTGGTAGTACCGGCCCTTAAGGGCAAGTTTGACGGCATGGCGGTGCGGGTACCCACCATCAACGTCTCCTTGGTGGACCTGACTTTCGTGGCCAACCGCGACACCACGGTGGAAGAAGTGAACGCCATTTTGTCCGAGGCGGCCAGCCACGGCGCCCTGAGCCAGGTACTGGCCATCAACACTGCGCCTTTGGTGTCCATGGACTTTAACCACGTGGCCTATTCGTCCAACTTTGACGCCACCCAGACCAAGGTCCAGGGCCGGTTGGTCAAGGTGATGAGCTGGTACGACAACGAGTGGGGTTTCTCCAACCGCATGCTCGATACCGCCACCGCCATGATGGCCGCCAAATAAGGCAAAGCCATGAACGAAAAAGGGGCCCGGATGGGCCCCTTTTCTATTGGCGTCGGCTCAGGCCGGGACGGTGTTTTCCTGGGTCTGCCAGCTGTCGATAAAGCGTTCCAGTTCCCTGACGCCCAGGGCCTTGGAGCACAGATACCCCTGATACTGCTGGCCATTGAGGGCCCGGATGAAGTCGAGCTGTTCCTGGGTCTCCACCCCTTCTGCCACCACATCCAATTTCAGGCTGTGGGCCAAGGCCACCACCGCCTGCACTATAGCGGCATCTTGGCTGTCGGTGAGGACGCCGGCGGTAAAGGAACGGTCGATTTTAAGCCTGTCTATGGGGAAGCGTTTTAGCTGGGCCAGGTTGGAATAGCCGGTGCCGAAGTCGTCGATGGAAATGGCCACCCCAAGATCTCGAAGCTCCTGAAGTATGGCCCTGGCCCGCTCCGGGTTTTGCATCACGGCGCTCTCGGTCAGCTCCAGCTCCAAAAACTGCGGTGCCAGGCCGGTCTCGTTGAGGATCTTTTGCACCATACGCACCAGATCGTGCTGGTTGAGCTGGATGGCGGACAGATTCACCGCCACCGGCACCGCCAGGCGCCCTTCCCGGTGCCAGGCCGCAGTCTGGGCACAGGCGGTGCGCAGCACCCATTCCCCCAAGGGCAGGATAAGGCCGGTGTCTTCGGCCACGGGAATGATGCGGTCCGGCGGCACCGTGCCCAGCTCGGCGTCGTACCAGCGCAGCAGGGCTTCGAGGCCCTTGAGGCTGTTGTCGTCGGTGGCGATCTTGGGCTGGTAGGCCAAAGACAGCTCCCCCTGCTCCAGAGCTTGGCGCAGGCGTTTTTCCAGGTTGTTGAGCTGCTCGGCCGCCGACAACATGCCTTGCTCGAAAAACTGCAGGTTGTTTCGCCCCGCCGCCTTGGCGTGGTACATGGCGGCGTCGGCATGGATCATCAGTTCGTGCTTGTCGATGCCGTTGGCCGGATAGAGGCTTACTCCGACGCTGGACGAAATGCGCACTTCATGACCGTCCAGGTCAAAAGCACCGGCCATGGCCTCGACCACACGGCTGGCCATCACCACACATTCGTCCTTGTCGGTACCCGTTGGGGTCAGCACCATGAATTCGTCGCCGCCGACCCTGGCCACCAGGTAGTTTTCCCCCAGGCTCTGCTGGATGCGCTGGGCCGCCGCTTTGATAAGGGCGTCCCCCACGTGGTGCCCCAGGCTGTCGTTGACGTTCTTGAACCTGTCCAGGTCCACGAAGAACACCCCAAAGGGCTGTTGCTGGCGCCGGGCCCAGGCCAGGATCTTATCCAGCCGGTCTTCAAACAGCAGGCGGTTGGGCAAGCGGGTCAAAGGATCGTGCAGCACCATGGCTTGCAGTTCGGCATTGGCTTTTTGCAGGGAGTCGGCCAGGCGGGCATTGCGGGATGCCAGGTGGGCGTCATACACCGACAGGATAAGGCTGGTAAACATGATGCAGCCGGCCACCAGGGCTATGGTCACCGACAACTGCACCGGCGACAGGGCGCTGGCCTCCATGGTCATGCCGTGCTCCGGCATTATGGCCGCCGCCATGCCGGTATAGTGCATACCGCAGATGGCCACCCCCATTACCAGGGCGGCCAACAGCCGCTGCCACCAGGGTGACCTGTCCCTGTTGGGATTGAGGTTAAAAGCCAGCCACAAGGCCGCCACAGAGGCGCTGATCGCCACCAGCACCGACGCCAGGAACAGCCCCATCTGGTAGCGGATCGGCGGCTCCATCTCCATGGCGGCCATGCCCACGTAGTGCATGATGCAGATGCCAATCCCCATGGCCAGCCCCCCCAGGCCCAGGCGGGCATGGGTCAGCTTGCCGACATTGACTATCTTAAGGGCCAGCACGGAGGCACCGACGGCGGCCAGCATGGACGCCAGGGTAATGGGCAGGTCATAGCCCATCTGCATGGGCAGGGTCAGGGCCAGCATGCCGATAAAGTGCATGGCCCAGATACCGGTGCCCATGGCAAAACCGCCACCCCACAGCCAAAGGCGCCGGGCCAGGGCGGTTTTGGTGGCCCTTACCCGGCCGGCCAGGTCCAAAGCCGTAAAGGACGCCATCACCGCCACAAAATAAGACAGGGCTACCAGGGCCAAATCATAGGTGCCTTGCATAAGGGGGTTCACTGCTCCGACGTCCTCAATGGACCCGTATTCTTGCAAGGCCCTTGCCTTAGCACAAGCCGATATAGGGCTTTTAGTGACAAAGTTAAAACATTCAAAGACAAGGGGATTTTTACAAAAATGAATGGGCCCGGCCAAGCCGGGCCCAAGGCTCAGCCTTTGGCGGGTATGCGGTAAAAGAGGGTATACAACACCGGTACCACGATAAGGGTCAGCACGGTGGCAAAACCCAGGCCGAACATGATCACCACCGCCATCGACTCGAAGAAGGCATCAAACAGCAGGGGGATCATGCCAAGGATGGTCGTGGCGGCCGCCATGCACACCGGCCGGACCCGGCTCACCGCCGCTTCCACCACGGCGTCCAAGCCCTGGCGGCCCTGTTCGAACTCCAGCTTTATCTGCTCCACCAGCACTATGCCGTTTTTAATCAGCATGCCGGTGAGGGACAAAAAGCCCAGCAGCGCCATAAAGCCAAAGGGGGCGTTCATCAGCAGCAGGCCGGTGGTGACACCGATCAGCGCCAGGGGCACCGTCAGCCAGATCACCAATGGCTGGCGCACCGAGTCGAACAGGAAGATGGTGATGATAAACATGAACAGGTAGCCCAGAGGCAGGCTCGAAAAGAGGCTCTGCTGGGCGTCGTGGGATTTTTCATATTCACCGCCCCACTCCAGCTCGTAACCGGGAGGCAAGGCAATGCCTTCGATGGCCGGGCGCACCCTGGCCAGCAGCTGGGCGGCGGTTTCGTCCCCGTCCAGGGCCGGTTCGGCTTCCACCGTGATGGTGCGCTTGCGGTCGCGGCGCATCAAAAGGGCGTCTTCCCATTCGGTCTTGAAGTCCGACACCACCTGGTTGATGGGCAGGTAGCGGTTAAAGACCGGGCTCCACACCTGGACGTTTTGCAGGTTGTCCGCCTCCAGGCGTTCGCTGGCGGGGGGGCGCACCATGATGGGCAGCAGCTGCGAGCCGTCCCGATACAGGCCCACCGTCTTGCCGGAGAAGTTCATGGCCAGCACATCGTCCAAATCCTGGCGGCTGATGCCGGCCCGGCGGGCCTGGGCCTCGGCAAACTGCGGCCTTATCACCTTTTCCGGCTGGCGCCAGTCGTGGCGTACGTCGCTGACCCCTGGGGTCTGGTTGAGCAGGGCCTCGGCTTGGCTGGCCAACTGGCGCAAGGTCTTGGGATCGGGCCCCGAGAAGCGCGCCTCGATGGACGCCTTGGGGCTGGGCCCTATCATCATCCGTTTGACCTTGGCAAAGGCCGCCGGGTGCGTTTGTTCCAAGAGATCCCGGGTCTGGTCGACAACGGCGCCCATGGCGTCGAGGTCGGTGACCTTCACCAGCAGCTGGCCGTAGGAGCCGTACTGCTTTTCCGGGCTGTAGGTCAGCATAAAGCGCTGGGCCCCCTGGCCAACGGTAGAAGTGACCTGCGCTACCCCGTCGATGGCCAGCAATTGGCCCTCAAGGCGGGCCACGGCGTCGCGGGTGGCACGGATATCGCTCCCCTGGGGCAGCCAGTAATCCACCAGGAACATGGGGGTGTTGGACGGTGGGAAGAAGGCCTGCTTGACCTTGCCAAAACCGGCCAAAGCGCCCACCAGCAGGGCCAGCATCGCCAGTAGGGTCAGCACCCGGTGGCGCACGCACAGCAACAAGAAGCCCTTGTAGCCCTGGTAGAAGGCCCCCTTGTAGGGGTCCTGGGGTTCAGTCCCCTGGCCCTGGCCTTCCTTGAAGAATAGGTAGCAGTAAAAAGGGGTCAGGGTGATGGCGGTGATCCAGCTTAAAAACAGCGAGATCAGCAGCACGCTAAAGAGGGTACCGCAGTATTCACCGGTGGCATCTTCCGACAAGCCAATGGGGGCAAAGGCGGCGATAGCGATAACGGTGGCCCCCAGCAGTGGCCACTTGGTCTGGTTGACGATATTGGCCGCCGCCTGCACCCGGGTTTGGCCCCGCTGTATGCCGATAAGCACCCCTTCGGTAACGACGATGGCGTTATCCACCAGCATGCCAAGGGCGATGATCAGGGCGCCAAGGGAGATCCGTTGCAGGTCGATGGCCAGCATCCGCATCACGATAAAGGTGCCCAGTATGGTCAGCAGCAGTACCAAGCCCATCAGGATGCCCGAGCGCAGGCCCATAAAGAGCAGCAGCACCACGATGACGATCAGCACCGCTTCCCCCAGGTTGACCAGGAAGTCGGTTACCGATTTGTCCACTTCCCGGGGCTGGTGGTAGATGGTGGCAAGAGCCATCCCCACAGGCCGCTGGTAGTCCAGCTCCACAAGGCGCTTGTCCACGGCCCGGCCCACATCCACCACGTTTACACCAGAGGTGAAGGAAATGCCCAGGGTCAGGGCCGGCTGGCCGTTGAAGCGGTACAGCTGGCTTGGCACTTCGGCAAAGGCGCGGCTGATCTGGGCCACGTCCGCCAGGTACACCAACTGGTCGTCACCGGGTTCGGAGATCAGCAACTGGCCCATGTCGGACACGCTCTGGAACTCCCCGGTGGGGTAGATGCGCACGTACTCGTCGCCGACCCGGATATGGCCGCCGGGGTTCACCGAGTTCTGGGTAGACAGCAGCTGCAGTATCCGTTGCAGGCTGATACCAAGGGCCGCCAGTTTGGCCCTGGAGATCTCCACGAATACCTGTTCTTGCTGGACACCGCCCAGCTGCACCTTGCCCACCCCTTTGACCAGCACCAGCTCCCGGCGCAGGTAGTCGGCCTGGTCCTTGAGGTCTTGGTAGCTGTAGCCGTCGCCGGTCAGGGCAAACAGCATGCCGTAGACGTCGGCATAGTCATCCTTGACCATGATCTGGCCCGTGCCGGGGGGCAAGGAGCCTTGCAGATCGTGCATCTTGCGCCGCACTTCGTCCCAGATCTGCGCCAGGGCCTTTTTGCGGTATTTAGGTTTCATCTCCACCGTGACCTGGGCCAGACCCTGGCTGGAAATGGAGGTTAAATAATCCACGTACGGCAGGTTTTGCAGGGCCTGCTCTATGGGCAGGGTCAGCTCCTCTTCCACCTGCTGGGGCGAGGCGCCGGGGTATTGGGCGATGATCATCGCCGACTTGATGGTAAATTCCGGATCTTCAAGCTGCCCCAGGCGGAAGAAGGACACTATGCCCCCCACCAGCAGCACCAGGGTAAAGAGCCAGCTCACCACCTTGTGGCGGATGGCGTACTCGGCAATGCCCATCACAGACCCCGCTCTTTGACCAGGGGCCGGACCTTCTGCCCTTCATGGAGGTGATGAACGCCGGCCACCACCACGGTGTCGCCGGGGGCCAGGCCCTGGGTCACCACTATGCCGTCAGACACCATCTGCCCCAGGGTAACCGCCACCCGCGACACCCGCTGGCTGTCGCTGTCGTAACGCCAGACCATGGCCTGGGCCTTGTCGTCGGGGCGAAACACCGCCTCGGCCGGGATCACCACCTGGGGCTGGGTATTGAGGCGGAACACCTTGTTCATGTCCACCGCCACATCCACCGACATGCCAGGCAGGACGTTGAGATCGCTTGGCCTCTCCATGGTCAGGGTCACCTTGAAGGCGCGGGTGGCAGGATCGGCCGCCGCGTCATGCTCCTTATAGGTGGCCTCGTAGACCTGATCGGGGGCCACGGAGAAGGTCAGCCTGGGGTGATAGTCCTTGGCGGTGGGGTCAACCCTGGAGATAAAGCGCTCGGGGATCTGCACTTCGATGTCGATCAGCTTGTCGTTCTGCAGATCGACAATGGGCTCCTTGGCCTGCACGAACTGGTAGTTTTCCACATAGGTGCGGGCCACTACGCCGCTGTAGGGGGCGCGCAGCTCGGTGTATTTGAGGTTGTCCCTGGCCAGGCGCAAGGCCGCCTGGGCCTGGGTGCGTTTGGCCTTGGCCTCATCGAAGGTGGCCCTGGGGATAAGGGCCTTGTCCAGCATCTGCTGGGCACGGTTGAACTGGGCGTCGGCCAGCTCGAACTGGGCCTGGCGGTCCAGCAGTTGGTTCTGGTAGTCGGTGTCGTCCAGCTTGGCCAGCAAAGTGCCCTGCTCTACCTGTTGCCCGGGCTTGACCGGCCTGGCCTCCAGCTGGCCGGACAGCCTGAAGGCCAGCACAGAGCCGTTGGTGGCTTTGACATTACCGGGAAAGTGGCGCACCTGGCCCTCGTCCAGGTTGTCGATATAGTGGAGCTTGACCGGGCGGGCAATGTCCTGGTCCGCCTGGGGCGGCACTTCCTTGGAGCAGGCACCGAGGGTCAGCAAGGTGCAAAGCAGCCACTTTTTCATGTGTTTCCTACCAAGAGCCTGAATTTCAATGAATTCTAGATGGTCGCTCCCAGTAGCGGTAGTGGCATTGGTCACATTCCGACAATTAACTGACTGCCGGTCAGGTAAATGACAGCCAATGAAAAGGCGGCCACAGCCGCCTTGGATCCTTAGCCTTGCAACGCCGCCAGCACTGCCGCCGGTTCGGCCCGCTTGGTGTAGTCGGCGTCCACAAAGGCCCAGGTCACCTGGCCTTTTGTATCCACCACCAGGGTGGCCGCCAGGGGCAGCTCGAAATGGCCCTGGCCGTTGTGTTTTTCCAGGTCAATACCAAAACCGCTGTAGATGGGCCTTAGCACCTCAGGCAGGCTGAATACCAGGCCCAGGGCCTTGGCAAAGTCGGCGCCGGGGTCTGACAGTACCTGAAAACTCAGGGCATTCTTCTCGGCGGTACTCAGGCTTTGGTCCGGCAATTCCGGGGTGATAGCCACCAGGCTGGCCCCGGCCGCTTTCAGCTCGGGCAGTATCGCCTCAAGGGCCTTGAGTTCCAGGTTGCAATAGGGGCACCAGCCGCCCCGATAAAAGCTCAGCACCAGGGGCCCTTGCTGCCACAGGGCCGACAGGTTCACCGGCTGGCCCAACTGGTTACTGAAGGTAGCGTCAGGCAGGCTGTCCCCCACCTTGACGGCGGCCTCTTCGATGCCCGATTGGCGCAGCGCCTCGGTGGCGGCCTTCATGGTTTCCTGAGTCTCGGCAGGAACCCGCTCACGAAATTGCTGTTGGTAACCCTGGATGGCGCTCAGTAACGACATGGTGCTGCTCCTCAATAAGTTGGAACGGTCATTCAAGCACGGTCTGTAACGATCATTCAAGCTCTACTTGAACAAACATTCCAGTTATACTGGCCCAGCCGCTACCAAGGAGAGCACCATGTCCCGTTGCCAATTCGACCATGCCACAGTGATCCACCAGGCCATGGAGGCTTTTTGGCAACAGGGTTACCACGCTACCTCCATGCAAACCCTGTTCACGGCCACCGGTATCAAGGCCGGTAGCCTCTATATGGCCTTTGGCAACAAGGCGGGGTTATTCGAAAAGGCCCTGGCCCATTACGGTAAGCAGAGCCGGGACCAGCTCCATCAATGGGTCAGGGAGGCTGCCAGCCCCCAAGCAGGAATAGTGCGATTTTTAACGGCGCTGGCACAGGAAGGGGGCAGCCGGGGCTGCCTGTTGGTGAACTCCCTGCTGGAACTCAGCGAGGTGGAACCGGCCTTAAGCCACCTGGCCCGCAACGAGCTGGCACAGATGGAAAGCTGCCTGGCCGGCTATTTGGATACCGGCACCCAAGCACAATTGGTGATGCTGCACATTCTCGGCATTCGCGGCCTTCGCCACCTCCATGCCCCCGCCCAGCAGCTGACGCTGTTAAAAGCCAGCCTGCCCTGGCTGCCCTGGCCCTGAACCGCCAGCGACCCCAGGCTGAGCGAGTTGCGCAGCACCCATATCAAGGCCTGCCGCGCCCCAAACTAAAAGAGGGCTCGCAGTTGCTGCTGATGGTGGCCGACGATAACTTTTCTGACCTTCAGCAAAGCGGGTTCTGGGCTTTTGCGGTGCGCTTTAAGCCATGAAAAAAGCCGCCCTTAGGCGGCTTTTGTTAGTTAGCGCTATTGATTAGCACCACTTTGCCCACATGCACCGACGACTCCATCAAGCGGTGGGCCTGGCTGGCGTCATCCAGCGCAAAGGTTTCATAGACCTGGGGTTTCACCTTGCCTTCGCCGATAAGGTGCCCAGCCTTGGCCAGCAGATCGGCCAAAATGGCCGCTTTTTGCTCCGGGCTTTGCGGGCGCAGCAAAGAGCCCATGTGCTTAAGCCTTTTGGCCAGCATCGGCCAGAGGTTCAGCTCCTTGGCCGCCCCTTGCAGCAGGCTGACCTGCACAATACGCCCGTCCATGGCCGCGACCTTGTAGTTTTTGGCCACATAATCGCCGCCGATGATATCCAGCACCACATCCACCCCTTTACCGCCGGTAAACTCAGGCACCTCTATGGCAAAGTCCTGCTCGCGGTAGTTGATGGCCATGTCGGCCCCGAGCTTCAGGCTCGCCTGGCGGTGGTGCTCGGAGCCCACAGTGGTGATGATGGGGCCGGCGCCAAGGGCTTTGGCCAGCATGGTGGCGGTGGAGCCAATACCGGAGGTGCCGCCATGAATGAGCAGGCTCTCGCCGGCTTTAAGCTCGCCGCGCATAAAGAGGTTGAACCACACCGTCATAAAGGTTTCCGGCAGCGCCGCCGCTTCGGCCATGGAAAGGCCCGCCGGCACTGGCGCCGTCACCAGCTCGCTGGCCGCCACGAATTCGGCGTAGCCGCCGCCCTGGACCAGGGCCATAACCTTGTCGCCCACCTTAAAGCGGCTCGCCCCTTCGCCAAGGGCCACCACCTCCCCTGCCACTTCCAGGCCGGGAATGTCGGTGGCGCCGGGAGGCGGGTTATAAAGCCCCTGGCGCTGCTTGAGATCCGGCCCGTTAACCCCGGCAGCGTGAATGGCGATCAGCACCTCACCGGCCGCAAGTACCGGCATCGGCCGCTCGCCCGCTACCAATACTTCCGGGCCGCCCGGGGTGGTAATTTCAATCGCTTTCATCATCTTGGCCATGGTTGTGGCTCCTTGGGTTTGCATCAGAGGCCCAGAGTATACGCCGCTCGAATGCTGAAAATGCGCAGCATCTTTCCGATATACTGATGCAAATATGCATCAACCAGCCAAGAGCCTGATGAACTGGGACGACACCCGTATTTTTCTGGCGGTACAACGAGAACGCAGCCTGCGCGCGGCAGCAAGGGTGCTGGGTATTGATCAGGCTACGGTGGGCAGGCGCCTTGCCCTCTTGGAAAAGACCCTGGGGGCCACCCTCTTTTTACGAAGCTCCCAAGGCTACAGCCTGACCGCCGCCGGTGAGCTGGCGCTGCAAGCGGCGCTGGAGATGGAAAACGCCGCCCAGGCGCTGGTGTCTCGCACCCAGGGGAGCGACCAGCGCCTAGCCGGTGAAGTGCGCCTGGCCACCACCGATTCCTTGGCCCTGGCATTGCTGCTGCCGGCGTTAAAGGTGCTTAACGGCCAGCACCCCGATATCAAGGTCAACCTCAATATCTCGCCGCAGCTACTGAACATGGCCAAACGGGAAGCGGACATCGCGGTGCGCACCATCAAGCCCGACAACCCAGACTTACTGACCCGCCGCCTCGCCTCCTGGCCGGTGGGGCTGTATGCCTCGAAAGAATACCTGGCAAGCCGCGGCGAACCGGCCAGGGGCAGCGCCTTTGCCGGGCATGACCTGGTGGTATTCGAGCCGCATCTGCATCGCCAGGAGCCGCTGACGCTTGGCGGCGAGAGCATTGCCGCCGGGCGCATCGTCTCAAGCCACCACTCCAGCCTCACCCTCAGAAGCGCCATCAGCGTCGGTTTTGGCCTGGGAGAAGTGCCCATCGCCATCGCCGAGCGAGACGGATTGATCAGAGTCTGGCCCGAGCGCCAGCGCGCCCGGCCTTATGAAGTCTGGCTGGTTACCCACCAAGACCTTCGCCACACCGCCCGCATCGACGCTGTTATCCACCATATCGTCAGCGCCTTTGCGGCCTGGGAATAAGCGCCCCAACCTGCGAGCACAAAGATAGAGGCATCAAATCAAAGAAAACCCAGCTCAAGGCTGGGTTTCTTATTGGCTTGCGGGAGCTGTGCCTGCCGCACCGGATTAAAACGGGGGCGCCGAGCTGGGCAGCCCTGCTGCGACGACCGAAGGTCGAGAGGTATATAAAAGAAAGGCCGACTTTGCAGTCGGCCTTTAGATTTGGTTGCGGGAGCGGACTTTGAACGGGGGCGCCCAGTCCGACGACCGCAGGTCGTAGGTCGTATTGATACCGCAAAAGAAAACCCCAGCCGAAGCTGGGGTTTTTATGTGGTTGCGGGAGCCGGATTTGAACCGACGACCTTCGGGTTATGAGCCCGACGAGCTACCAGGCTGCTCCATCCCGCGTCAATTTTGTAGCTTGGCCCTGGTATGGTGCCTCGCATTGTCTTTGCACCTTTATACGGTGCGGCGGCAACTTTTGGTTGCCTGCCAGCGCTACTGACGTAAAGCTGACCTTTTTAAATTGGTTGCGGGAGCCGGATTTGAACCGACGACCTTCGGGTTATGAGCCCGACGAGCTACCAGGCTGCTCCATCCCGCGTCAATTTCGTAGCTTGGCCCTGGTGTGGTGCCTCGCGTTGTTCCCGTGGTTAGTCCTTAAAAAAGCACTAACTTTCAACTGGTTGCGGGAGCCGGATTTGAACCGACGACCTTCGGGTTATGAGCCCGACGAGCTACCAGGCTGCTCCATCCCGCGTCTGTGGAGGCACACTATACGGACTTTTTGCGCCGTTGCAAGAAGCCTTTGTTCGACTGCTTACAAAGCCAGCAAATGGCCGTAAATTGCAGCAAGTCATTACAGCTACTCAACATTCTGCCTGTAAGGGTGATACAGCAGGCTTACCGATACCAGGGCCAGCAGCACCGACAACAGCATGGCGCCGGTCATGACGATGGCATCGCTGCCTTCGATGGCTGCTACCGCCAGGCCCACCAGGGCCCCTACCCCAAAACGCAGGCTGCCGGTCAGGGACGCGGCGGTACCGGCCTTGGTGGGCTGCTGCTCCAGCACCAGGGCCATGATGTTGGACCCCACCATGGACAGGCAGCCTACATAGGTCATCACAGAGGCCACCAGCAGCCAGAAGGGCCCCTGGCACAGCACGGTGGCAAAGCCGGTGGCCGCCGCCAGCACCTGAATAACCAGGGCCAGCCACAGCAGTTTTTCCGCTCCCAGGCGGGTGACCAGGCGGCCGTTAATAAAGGTCAGCACCATCAGCGACAGGATATTGAGGCCGAAGTAGTAGCCAAAATGCCCCTCCTCTACCCCGTAATGCTGGATATAGACAAAAGAACCGGCGGTGAGGAAGGCCATCAGCCCGGAAAAGGACAAGCCGGAGGCCAGCATCAACCCCAGCATGGCCGGGTTCTTGATAAGGCCGGCGTAGTTGCCAAGGGCCTTGCCCAAGGCCAGGGGGCTTTTCTGTGGCAAGGTTTCGGGCACCTTGATGGCCACCAGCAGGCAGGCCGCCGCCCCAAAGCCCCCCAGCACCCAGAAGATGGCGTGCCAATCGGCAAAGAGCAGTATCCAGCCCCCCAACATGGGGGCCAGCAGGGGCGCCAGGGTCACCACCAAAGTGATAGTGGAAAAGACCTTGGCCAACTCGTTGCGATCGTCCACCAGATCCCGCAGCAAGGCGTAGATCACCACAGACGCCGCCGCGCCGGTGGCTCCTTGGGCCACCCTCAGCAGTTGCAAGCCTTGGATGTCGGGCACCAGGGCACAGAGGGGGCCCAGCAGGGCAAACAGCAAGGTGCCCCACAGCAGCACCGGTTTTCGCCCCAGGCTGTCGGCCATGGGTCCCAGCAGCAGCTGGCCCAGGGCAAAGCCAGCCACATAGGCCGACACCGTACCTTGCACGGCGCCGTCGGACACCCCCAGGTCCCGGGCGATACGGGGCAGGCTGGGCAGGTACATGTCGATGGCCAGGGGGGTGAGCATGGCCACCAGCCCCAGGGTCACGATGAGGGAAAAGGGAACGCGCGGCACAACAGCTTACCTAGGGGAAAGGGCAGCCTATTTTGCCACAAGCCTCAGTCTTTCGGGGCGCTGGCCAGTGCCGATTGTCGCAGCTGACTGAATAGCCGTCGCAGCAGCACCGGCACCCCTTCCTTGCCCCGTTTGCCGGCTTCCTCGGCGATACGCAGGGCCAGCTCGGGTTTGGACTGGCGGGAAATGGCGGCACGGATCACCTGGCTGGGACTGCCATGGGCTTGGTGCCAGCGGGCCAGGCGGGTAAAGAGCTCCTGGTAACCCTCTTGGTAGAAAAAATGCTCTACGTCCTTGGCCGGCAGCTGGGTCAGGCTAGCCTCGGCTCTGTCCCCCAGTAGGCCACGCACCTGGGCGGCGTAGCGGTCGCCGGCTTCGTCCCCATCGCAGAGCACATGAACCCCTATGCCCAGGTCCCGGGTCAGGTGCAACAGCGGTTTAAGGCCACACTGGGCAAAGTCGATCACCCTGATACCCTCTGCCGCCAGATGCACCCCAGCCAGATGGGCCAGCTCTGACATCAGCCAGATCTCGGTTTCCCCCTCCACCAGCAGCCAGCAGCGGGCAAAAAGGCTGGCCGGGCGGTTGACCCGCAGATGAAAGCCGATACGCCGGTAATCGTCTTCGCGCAGGGCATGGTGCAACCGGTAACAGTGCAGCTCCCCCTGGCGGCGCACCAGGCGGCGGATGGACAACAGATCCTGGGCCCCCAGCAACTCCGAAGACTGGGTCAGCAGCAACCTGGGCAAGGGCAATTGCACCACCAGGCTCCAAAAGGTGGCCAGCATCACCGGGTGCAGGCGGGCCTCTGGCATGTCCAGCAACAACAGGGGCCTGGCCAAACGAGCAAAGGGCTTGGCGTCCTGGGTGTGCATCAGCACCCCGAACAGGCCCAACATGGCCAGCCGGGTCTGGCGGTTGGCCGATTGGTTCAGCACCTGCTCCAGGGTGCGGATAGCGGCCCAGTTGATGGGCTGGCGGGCTATGGCGTTCCTGTCCCTGGGGCGTTGGCGCACCGGGCTGGTGAAATAGCGTGACAACAGGGCCTTGACCGAGTCCAGGCCCTCTTGCAGTTCCTGTTCCTCAAACTGCTCAGGGGCCTCCAGGAGCTCTCTTAGCCAAGGCAGTTGGCTTAGATGGTCGGCATCGGGAAAGCCCAGGCGCAGCACCGGGTGCAGGGTTAGAAGATGGCGGGCCAGGCGCGGGGTTTGTTGCTGGTCGTCAAGGGGCTGGCCGTCCTGGCCCAAAAAACGCAGCTGGCTGCCCTGCCCCTTTTGGGCAAACCAGCCCAGGCGCAGGCGCATATGACCGTCGGCCTGGCCCCACATCAGGGTGCGCAACGGCCGGTAGCGCAGGCGGCGCCAGTGGCCACCATGCCCCTCCACGAAGGTCAACACCAGTTGCAGTTGGTCGCCGCCTTGGTAAAAATCCCCGTTTTCGAAAACGGCGTCCACGCCGTCCGGCCCCATGACCTTGTACAGGGCATTGATAAAGGAACGGTGGCCCCAGGTGTTCTCGGCAATCAGGGTCGAGGCTGCCTCCAAAGGCAGGGACAGGGACTTGATACCTTGAAAATGGGAAATGGCAATGTGTTCTAACCGCATACGCATCCTGCACGCCGATTTGAGCCTGGCCAGCGCCTTGGAAGGGGCGCTGCCCGAATTTGCTGGCGGGCGCAGCGTCGATGACTATCTTGCCCGCTTTAGGGGCCCCCACTTATGCCTGGTGGCCCTGGTCGATGAGGTGCCGGCCGCCTTCAAACTGGGCTACGCCCTGAGCGCCGACACCTTTTATTCCTGGCTGGGGGGCGTGTTGCCGCCCTTTCGTAGCCAGGGCCTGGCCCAGCAACTGCTGGCCGCCCAGGAGCAGTGGGTCAAGGCCCAGGGCTACCGCGCCCTGGAGGTCAAATCGAGCGACCGCTTTCCCGCCATGTTAGGCCTGTTGGCCAAGAATCACTACCAGGCCCTTGGCCGGGAAAACAACCAGGTTCGCTTTCGCAAGACCTTGATTGCATAGATATTCGACAATCAGTAGGCCTCCCTTCGCAATTTAGCGCCAAGGGGCCTACAAAGAAAGGTGGAGAAAAAACGGCCCAGGCCGATAACAAGAACAGTCTTTCCCCCAAGGTGGACCCAATGAAAGAAAAGTCGCTTGCATTCAAACTCTTCCTAACGACAGGGCTGTTGTTACTCATTTCCATAGGTGTGTTGACGCTGGTAGTGGCCGGCTTCCTCGACACCGCTGCCAACAAGGTGCGCAGCGAAAGCACCCGCCAGGTCGAAGAAGAACTGATGCGCCGCCTGGAGGCCCAGGCTGGCCAGTCGGGCGAGCAGATGGCGGCCTTTATCAATGAAGCCTACCGGGTGCCCCTGTCCCTGGCCGGCCTGCTCAAAGGCAGCATTGAATCTGCCGAGCCCCTGGCCCGCCAGCAGGTGGCGGATATGGACAGGGCCATCCTGGCCGCCAACCCGGGGATGAGTTCGGTCTACAGCCAGTTTGAGGCCAACGCCTACGACGGCCAGGACGCCAACTTCAAAAGCGGTTTCGAGCACTCGGTGGCCGGGGTCGGCACCTTGGAGGTCTATTTCACCCGCGACCAGCAAGGCAACATTTCCCAGCAGGCGGTAGAAGATGCCGATGAAAAGCACGTGGCCACCGTCGGCGCCAACGGCCTGCGCGAGGCCGAGTGGTACCTGTGCGCCATGGACAATAAAAAACCCTGCCTGATGGAGCCCTACCTCTACGAAATAAGCCCGGGCTATTCCGAGCTGATGACCTCCCTGACCGTGCCGGTACTGGCCCAGGGGCGCTTTCGGGGCGTGGTGGGGGTGGATGTGAACCTGCCGGTGTTCCAAAAGAAGGTCAAGGCCCTGTCCGCCTCTCTCTATGACGGCCAGGCCAAGGTGATGCTGCTGTCCAAACTGGGCCTGTTGGTGGGTGCCAGCCACCACGAGGACAAGCTGGCCCAGTCCCTTAAAACGGTAATGCCGGACATGGCCGCGCAGATCCTGGGCATGCAGGGCCAGGACCGGCTGGAAACCGACCAGAGCCTGTTTGTGTCCTACCCGGTGACCATTCCCGCCTCCGGCCAGACCTGGAAGCTGGTGATCGAAGTGCCCAAGGCCCTGGCCCTGGCCGACGTCAACGCCATGAACAAGTCCATAGACCAGGACTTCCAGCAACTGGTGCTGAGCCAGATGGGCATAGGGGTGCTGGTGGTGGCAGTGGGCCTGGTGGTAATGGTGTTCCTGGTGCGCACCATCACCCGCCCCCTGAATCTCTTTAATAGCCGCATGGACAACCTCAACAGCGCCGAGGGGGACCTGACAAGGGAAGTGGACATCGATACCCACCAGGAGCTTATCAGCCTGGCCGGGGGCTTTAACCGCTTCCTTGGCAAACTGCGGGGCATGATAGTGCACCTCAAGGGCATCAGCCTCGAGGTGGGCAGCCAGGCCGAGGGCAGCGCCCGTATCGCCACCGAGACCCGCCAGTTGGTGGCACGCCAACACGCTGAAATCGAGTCCGTGGTCACCGCCATGAACGAGATGAGCGCCGCCGCCACCGAAGTGGCCCAGTTTGCCGCCCAGGCCGCCAGCGAGGCCAACCAGGCCAACGACGCCGTACAGGGGTCGCGCCGCACCTTGGAAACCGCCGTCCAGGACGTACAAGGCCTGGCCGACGACATGTCCACCGCGGCCACCGCCGTCAACCAGGTTGCGGCCCGCAGCAGCGACATCAACGCCATCTTGGATGTGATCCGCAACATCGCCGAGCAGACCAACCTGCTGGCCCTGAACGCCGCCATCGAGGCGGCCAGGGCCGGGGATCAGGGCCGGGGTTTTGCGGTGGTAGCAGACGAAGTACGGGCCCTGGCCGCCAAGACCCGCACCTCCACCGACGAGATAGCCGGGGTGATAAACAGCCTCAACAAGGAAGTGACCGCCACCGTGTCGGTGATAGACCAAGGGGTAGAGCGGGCCAGCAGCACGGTGGAGCAGACCCACAGCGCCTTTAACGACCTGACCGAGGTAGTGCGGCTGATTGACACCATCAACGACCATGTCACCCAGATGGCCACCGCCGCCGAGGAACAAAGCTCGGTCAGCGACGAGATCAACCGCAACATCACCGGCATCGGCGAGGCCGCCAGCGAACTGGCCACCCTGGCCCAGCGGGCCGAGCACTCCGGCCAGCAGCTGCACAGCCTGGTGCGGGACCTGGATGGGGAGCTGGGCAAGCTCAAAACCTGACGACAAAAACGCCCTTCGGGGCGTTTTTTATTGCCCCTGCCCTGGCGTACCATGGGCCACACAGCCACACAGCCGGTGCATCCATGAATAACTTTGTCTTCCAAAGCCCCACCCTTATCCGTTTCGGTGAAGGGGAGATAGCCAACCTGGCCCAGCACATTCCACCCCAGGCCAAGGTCCTGCTTACCTACGGCGGTGGCTCCATCTTCCAAAACGGCGTTTACGACCAGGTCAAGGCGGCCCTGGTGGGGCATCAAGTGGGGGAATTTGGCGACATCGAGCCCAACCCCCGTTACCCCACCCTGATGAAGGCGGTGGAGCTTATCCGCAATGAAGGCTACGACTACCTGCTGGCAGTGGGCGGCGGCTCGGTGCTGGACGGTACCAAGTTTATCGCTGCCGCCGTCTGCTTTGAGGGCACCGATCCCTGGCAGATCCTCAGCCAGGACGCCCCGGTCAAGGCCGCCCTGCCCCTGGCCAGCGTACTGACCCTGCCCGCCACCGGCTCGGAAACCAACGGCGCCGCCGTGGTGACCCGGGGCGAGGACAAGCTGTCCTTTTACAGCGACCTGGTCAAACCCCAGTTTGCGGTGCTGGACCCCACCACCACCTACAGCCTGCCGCCGCGCCAGGTGGCCAACGGCATCGTCGATGCCTTTGTCCATGTGATGGAGCAATACCTCACCACAGGCGGCGCCCCGGTCCAGGACAGGTTCGCCGAAGGGGTGATGCTGACCCTGATAGAAGAAGGCCCCAAGGCCCTGGCCCAACCCACCAGCTACGAGGCCAGGGCCAACCTGATGTGGGCCGCCACCATGGCCCTGAACGGTATCCTCGGTGTGGGGGTTCCCCAAGACTGGTCCACCCATGCCCTGGGCCATGAACTCACCGCCCGCTTCGGCCTGGACCACGGCCGCACCCTGGCGGTGGTGCTGCCGGCCCTGTTGCGGGTACGAAAAGACGCCAAGGGCGCCAAACTGCTGCAATTTGCCGAGCGGGTGTTCGCCATTACCGAAGGGGACAATGAGGCCCGCATCGAGGCAGGGATAGCCGCCATGGAAGCCTTCTTCCGCTCCTTGGAGATGGGCACCCGTTTGCGGGACTATGACCTTGATGAAACCGTGGTAGATGGCCTGGTAGGCGCCCTTGAGCGCAAGGGCATGACTGCCCTGGGGGAAGACGGCGGGGTGAGCCTTGAGGTGAGCCGCGCCGTTTTCAACGCGGCACTCTGACCAAAAAGGCGCCCCAGGGCGCCTTTTTCCTATTCGCTTTGGCTGAAGCTGGCATTCATGGCCAGGCGGGTCTGGAACATGTCGCCAAGGCTGGCCCAATTGGCCGCGTCCTGGGTCCAGTAATTGCCCCCCGCCTCACCCTGGCGCAACTGGATGGAGGCCAGGATCTGGCGGGCAAACTCCGACTCCTTCCAATAGGGGGTATGGAAATAGAGCACCGGCAGCGCCGACTTTTTATCCAGTACCGCCACCAGGCCCTTGGCCTCGGCGCTGTCCCCTTCGGCACCCAGCACCACCAGATCGGCGGCGCCCAGGCATTCTTTGAGTCCCAGCACTTCACATTGCACCACCGCCACGTCTTTCATGTTGCGGCGCAGCCAGCTGCTCACTTTCTTGTCCTGGGTACCCAAAAACGCGGTGGCGATCACCGCACCCGGCTTGTAGACAAAACCCGGCTCACCAGACAACAACCAGCCCACCAGTTCCTCGAGGTTCTTGTGGAAGGGTTCGAATTCGTAGGTGACAGGCACGGTACCGAAGGCCAGGTAGCGGCGCCCCGCCTGGCTGACCCCGGCGGCGGCCATGGGCTTGCCGGTCTTGCGGCCCAGCAGCAGGGGAAAGCTGTCCTTGCCGGCCGGCTCCATAAACTGGCTGTAGCGGCCAGGGGCATAGCGCAGGGGCGCATCCAGCAGGGTCATGGCCAGCGCCTGCTGGCGGGGGCTGAGCCGCTCAGACAAGGTTGTCACAACCGGACCCTTGGGCGCCTTGGGCGCGGGCGGCTGCACCGTCTGCTCGGGGGCCTTGACCTGGGCCCTTGCCTTGGGATTGGTATCACAGCCCGCCAGCAGAAGTAGCGCCGCCAGGCCCGCAAGCAATGGGTATCTCATGATGCCGATATCTTATTTTTTGAGCTGATGCCAAGCTATACCGACCTGTACAAGGGGTGAATGTCATCCTTGGCTGAATGAAGAGCCGATCTGCCAAGTGCCGCTGTGACAAGGGGATTATTTTGCGTTAGCGTGAAAGGAGCTGCACAAGAGGACAATCCATGAGCACCGAAGATCTGATCCTGAAAGTCCGCGAGCTCACCAAGAATGACTTCCCGCAACTCAAGCAGCTGATGGACCTGGTTTACAAGGACATCGGCGGCTCCTGGCCCAAACACACCATAGAGCACCTGATAAACCAGTTTCCCGAAGGCCAGATCTGTATCGAAGACCAGGGCCAGCTGGTGGCCGTGGCCCTCACCGTCCAGGTGGAGTACAAGCGTTTTTCCAACCCCCACACCTACGACGACCTCATCACCAACCGCATGACCATAGCCCACGACGAAGGGGGCGATGCCCTCTACGGCCTGGATGTGTTTATCGACCCCGAGTACCGGGGTTACCGCCTGGGTCGGCGCCTCTACGAGGTGCGAAAGGAGCTGTGCCGCAGCCTCAACCTGCGGGCCATCCTGGCCGGGGGCCGTATCGTCAACTACTACCAGCACGCCGACAACATGACCCCCTCCCAATACATCGAAGAGGTGGATCGCAAGGCCATTTACGACCCTATCCTGTCCTTCCAGCTGGCCAACGACTTCCAGGTAAAACGGCTGCTGCGCCAATACCTGCCGGAAGACAAACGCTCCCAGGGCTACGCCACCTTGCTGGAATGGTCCAACATCCTCTTCGACCCGGAAGAGAGCACCCTCAGCCAAAAGCGCCAGGTGCGCATCGGCGCCGTGCAATGGCAGATGCGCGAATTCCACAGCGCCGAAGAGGTGCTCAAGCAGGTGGAATACTTCGTGGACGCGGTATCTGACTACAAGTCGGACTTTGTGGTGTTCCCGGAGTTTTTCAACGCCCCGCTGATGGGCCTTGCCAACACGGTGCAGCAGCAGGAGGCCATCCGCTACCTGGCCAGCTTTACCGAGCACTTTCGCCAGCAGCTGTCGCAGATGGCGGTGAGCTACAACATCAACATCATCACCGGCTCCATGCCGCTACTGGAAGGCAAGGAACTGTTCAACGTCGCCTATCTGTGCCGGCGTGACGGCTCCACCGAAGTGCAATACAAGCTGCACATCACCCCTCACGAGCGGCGCGACTGGGTTATCGAAGGGGGCCATCAGGTACGCGCCTTCGACACCGACGCCGGCAAGGTGGGCATATTGGTGTGCTATGACGTGGAATTCCCCGAGCTGGGCCGCATCCTGGCTGACCAGGGCATGGAAATGCTGTTCGTGCCCTTCTGGACCGACACCAAAAACGCCTACCTGCGGGTACGCCACTGCGCCCAGGCCAGGGCCATCGAGAACGAATGCTACGTGGCCATCTGCGGGTCGGTGGGCAACCTTCCCCAGGTGGAGAGCCTGGACGTACAATACGCCCAGTCGGCGGTGTTCAGTCCATCAGACTTTGCCTTCCCCCATGACGCAGTCATGGCCGAGGCCACCCCCAATACCGAGATGATCCTTTTTTCCGATCTGGACTTGGACAAACTCAAGGTGGTGCGCTCGGAGGGCTCGGTGCGTAACCTCAAGGACAGGCGCCACGATCTGTTCACCCTTACCCTGCATAAATAGGAACTCAGATGCTCAGCATTGCCCTGGCCAGCGCCGCCACACTGGGGCCGGTTATCAAGGATTTTGGCCCGGTGTTCGAGGTCAACAACGCCGCCCCCATCCCCAGCGACATCAAGCTCAAGGCGGTGTTCGACGTTACCGGTGCCCCCGACCCGGGCGCCCTGTCTAGAAAGCTCGAATCGGTAGCCCGTTACCTCAACATGCATGCCAGGGCCGGTATCAAGCCAGAGGCCATGGCCCTGGCGGTGGTGCTGCACGGCTCCGCTACCCGCCATGCCCTTAACGATCAGGCCCATCTGAAGCGCTTTGAAGTAGAAGACGGTTCGGCCACCTTGCTGGACGCCCTGATCCACGCCGGGGTCAAGGTCTATGTCTGCGGCCAGTCCTACAGCGCCCAGGGCTACGGCGACAACGAGCTGCGCCCGGACGTGCAGCTGGCCCTGTCGGCCATGACCGAGCTGACGGTGCTGCAGCAGCAAGGCTTTAGCCTGCTCCCCTGACAAGGCCGCGACAGCGGCCTTTTTATCGCCCGGCGCCCACCGCTGGCCGCGCCCCCTGCCCCTGGCGCTTACCCTGTGGTACTGTCAATGCCGAACATAAGTACGATAATCGAACCACGGAGTGATGCAGCATGACTTCAGCCCCTGTCGCCATCATCGGCGCCGGCACCATGGGCGCCGCCATCGCCGCCCTGTTGGCCGCCGCCGACCAGCAGGTGATCTTGATAGACCCCCAACCCCAGGCCCTGCTCAAAGCCCAGGCCGCCCTGCCCCAAGGCGTGGCCTTTGCCTCCGAGCTGGCCGCCGCCAAAACGGCCTGGCTGGTCATCGAAGCGGTGCCGGAGAACCTGGCCCTCAAGGAGCGGCTCTTTAAGGAATTGGAAGCGGTAGTGAACCCAGAGTGTATCCTCGCCACCAACACCTCGGGGCTGTCGGTCAACGCCATAGGGGCCGGCCTCAAGGGGCCCCAGCGTTTTGTGGGCATGCACTTTTTCACCCCGGCCGACATCATTCCCCTGGTGGAAGTGATCCGCCACGACCAGACCACCCAGGCCACGGTGGACGCTGTGCTGGCGCTGTTGACCACACTGGGCAAGAAACCGGTGGTGGTGCAGAAGGACATTGCCGGTTTTATCGGTAACCGCCTGCAACATGCCCTGGCCCGGGAGGCCATGTCGCTGCTGGAAAAAGGCATCGCCAGTGCCGAGGACATCGACTTTGTAGCCCGTTGGGCCCTTGGGGTGCGCCTGGCCATCACCGGGCCCTTGGAGCAGCGGGACGTCAATGGCCTTGACGTGCACCATGCCATTGCCAGCTACCTCTACAGCGACCTGGAAAACGCCACGGCGCCCCTGGCGGTGCTGCAAGACAAGGTGGCCAAGGGGGAACTGGGGGTAAAAGCGGGGCAAGGTTTCTACCCCTGGCCAGAAGAGCAGGCCGCCGACGCCGCCAAGCGGCGCAACGCCTCCCTGGCCGAACTGGTAAGCTGGCTGCAGAGCCCGGCCGCTGGCTGAAAAGGGCCTTTTCTTTGCCTTGGCGGGGGCCTTTTCGTATAGTGGGCGGGTTTTCGAGCGGCCCGCCCCCAAGGCGCGCCGTCTGACCCTACAGAGCGACCTTGATGTTCAAAGACAACCCGCTGCTGGCCCAGCTAAAGGCCGAGATCCGCGAAAACCTCAAAACCGTGGAAGGCAATATCAAAGCATCCGACAAAGGCTTTGGCTTCCTGGATGTGGACGGCAAGGAATCCTACTTCGTGCCGCCCCCCTACATGAAGAAAGTCATCCACGGTGACCGGGTCAAAGCCGTGGTACGCAGCGAGAAAGACAAGGAAGTGGCCGAGCCCGATACCCTGATCGAGCCGTCCCTGACCCGCTTTGTAGGCCGCATCAAGCAGCGTGACGACCGCTTCTACGTGGTGCCGGATCACCCCCTTATCAAAGACAGCATCCGCTGCCGCCCCGCCAAGGGCCTGAAGCTGGATCTCAAGCAAGGGGACTGGGTGGTGGCCGAACTCAAGCGCCACCCCCTCAAGGGCGACAACGGCTTTAACGCCGACGTACTGGAAAAAGTGGCCGGCACCGACGACGGTTACGCCCCCTGGCACGTCACCCTGGCTCGCCACAACCTGCAAAAGACTGCCCCCGAGTTTGACGGCGAGCTGACCCTGATTGACGGCCTGGAACGCCAGGATCTGAGCCACATTCCCTTTGCCACCATCGATGCCGCCTCTACCCAGGACATGGACGATGCCATCTGGATTGAGAAGGTCGAAGGCGGTTACCAGCTGTGGGTGGCCATCGCCGATCCTACCGCTTACGTGGTAGAAGGCTCCGATCTGGACAAGGCCGCAGCCCTGCGCGCCTTTACCGTTTACCTGCCGGGCAAAAACGTCACCATGTTGCCAGAAGTGCTGTCCGACGATCTGTGCTCCCTCAAGGCCGGCGAACCCCGCCCTGCCCTGGTGGCCCGCCTGTTCGTGGCCGATGACGGCACCCTGGGTGACGACACCGAGTTCACCCCGGCCTGGATCCAGTCTCGTCACAAGCTGGTCTACAACAACGTGTCTGACTGGCTGGACGGCAGCGGCGACTGGCAACCGGCCAATGAAGACGAAGCGGCCACCATCAAGCTGCTGCGCGACTTCACCGAAGCCCGCACCGCCTGGCGCCAGGCCCACGCCCTGGTGTTTGGCGACCGCCCCGATTACCGCTTCGAGCTGGACGAAAACGGCAATGTGGTGACCGTACACCGCGAAGAGCGCCGCATCGCCAACCGCATTGTTGAAGAGTCCATGATCGCCGCCAACGTGGCCTGTGGTGAATACCTGCGCCGCCACGGCGGTATCGGTGTCTACAACGTCCACAACGGCTTTGAAGACGAAAAAATCGAAGACGCCAAAGCCCTGCTGGCCCAGCACGAGGTGCCGGTGGACATCGACCAGGTGCACACCCTGGAAGGCTACGCCGCCATGCGCCGCTGGCTGGACGGCAACAAAAAGCAGTTCCTGGATGGGCGCCTACGCCGTTTCCAAAGCTATGCCGCCATAACCCTGGAAGCCGGCCCCCACTATGGCCTTGGCCTCACCGCCTACGCCACCTGGACCAGCCCCATCCGTAAATACGGCGACATGGTCAACCACCGCATCATCAAGGCCATCTTGAAAGGCGAGCAGGTAGCCAAGCCCAACGACAGCCTGGCCCAGCACCTGTCCGACCACCGCCGCCTCAACCGCCTGGCCGAACGCGACATGGGCGACTGGCTCTATGTGCGCTGGCTCAAGCCCCAGGCCGGTGCCGACACCCAGTTCGACGCCGAAGTCATCGACGTTAACCGGGGTGGCATGAAGGTGCGCCTGGTGGACAACGGCGCCGTGGCCTTCGTGCCCGCCTCCCAGATCCACGACGTCAAAGACGAGCTGGACGTCAACTTCGAAGCCGGCACTGTCCTTATCAAGGGCGAGGAAAGCTTCAAGCTGGCCGACATCATCAAGGTGCAGCTCACCGAGGCCAACGAAGAGACCCGTTCCCTGGTGGCCAAACCCGCCAAGTAAGCTACGACACCGCAAAAAGCCGGCCTTGGGCCGGCTTTTTTTATGCCAAGGGGCAACCATTGCCTAGTCCTTGGGCAAACAGACCGGCCAGTCCCCTTGAGGCGTTTACCTAGGCAAACAGTGCCAGTAGTCTTAGGCTACTGCCTTCTAACAAAAGTGAATGGGCACTAAACAGCCCCGCCACTGTCGCCAACATCAGGGATAGAAAGTGCGTTTATCGACTCTGCTACCGGCCCTTATCTGCCTGGGCCTGTTGGGTTGCCAGCAGCGCCCCCAGCAAAGCCAGCCCGCCCCGCCAAGCCCGGAGCGCCAGGCCCTGAGCCAAGCCCTGGCTGCCCGGGGCTTTATGCTGACCGGGCTTAACAACATCAACTACCTGGGGGCCCGCCAATGCGCCGGCCTGACCCTCGAAGCCCACCGTGGCTCGGTGCGCTACCCGGAAAACTCGGTCAACGCCCTGATAGACGCCCTAGACAACGGCTTTGACGTCATTGAAACCGACGTGCGCCTGACCGGCGACGATGTCTGGGTTATTCACCACGACGCCCGCACCGGCCGCGCCACCGGCACCGTCGACAACCAGCGCCGGCGCATCGAGTCCATGAGTTACAAGAAGGAATGGGGCTATTTGCGGGAAAGGGACATGGCCAGCGGCGCCCTTATCGACCAGCTGCCCCCCAGCTTCGAAGAATACGCCAAGACCTTTGCCCGCTTTGCCAGCGGCGGCCAGAAGATCAATATCGAAGTGAAAACCCCGGCCAGCCCCCAAGATCTAAAGATCCTCGACTACCTGGCCCATACCCTGATTGGCCAGGGCCGTTACTACTACTCGAGCCTGGAGCTGCGTAACCTGGAGCGGCTACGGGACATCAACGATGAGGTGTTCCTGTCCTTTATCCAAAGCCCGGCCAAGACTTCCTTGAACCGGCTGGCCGCCGACATGAAAAAAGGCGCCGGCGGTGACCCCATCTACCTGCGTAACCAGTCCTTGCTGGAGGATCTGCAAGGCTATGGCAACAAGCGCTACAAGGACAAACGCTACGACTCCGCCGCCGGCCTTGCTCGCCTGAAAAAGGCCCTCAAGCACGACTTTGGCCTGGCCCTGGATATCCGCCACTTTCGCCAAAGCGCCATTGAGCTGATGAGTGCCGCCCGGCGCCAGGGAGTGCAGGTGGCCACCTACACCGTCAACGGCCACCCCTACCACGAGCAGGGGATCCTGGCCCTTGCGGCCGGCCGCCGCCCCGACGCCGTCATCATCGACGACAGCGTCTACGGCTTTTGCAGCCGCTTTGGGGTGCCCAGCCCCAGGGCGTTTGCAGGCAGCACCCCCCAAAGCCGGCAGCTAGCCGCCCTACCCCGGGATCTGGACCTGGAACGGCTGGACCTGCTGGACACCTATTACCCCAACGGCCTCTACCCGGCCATTGGCGGCAGCCTCAAGTCCTTCCGGGGCGAGCAGGCGCCGCCCTTCAAGCCGGTGTTGATGGACACCCATGCCGGCCCCAGGGAAAAAGACACCGGGGTGGATCTGCACACCCAAGGGGCCATCAGCATCGAGTTGCGCAAGCAAAACTAAGGGACGACCATGCAACTGAAATCACGGCCCTGGCGCCTCTTCTTGCTGATTGTCAGCGCCCTTTACCTGATCCCCGAGGCCATCTTCAACGCCCAGCTGGTGTCCCTTATCGGCCTGGGTACCCCAGAGCCCCTGGCCATGGAGCACCTGGAGATCTACGGCAGGACGGTGTCGGGCATTGGCGTTACCCTGCTGCTGGCCGATCTGCTGCCGGCGCGCTTTTTCAAGACCCCCCTTAAGGGCGCGGTGTCGATGCTGGTGCTGACCGCCGGCATCTGGCCCACCGTCTTTTTTGGCCAAAAGCTGCTGATTGAGCGCTGGCTTATCCAGCCCAGCAGCGCCGAGCAGCGCCAATACGCTGCCTACAGCGCCGCCCTGCGTGACGCCCTGGCCATCAACGCCGTGGCAGTTCAGGGCCTCGACTACGACACCGCCGCCACCGGCAGCTCGGAAAACCTCACCTTCCTGGCCCTTTTTGGCGGCCTGGCCTACAGCGACCACAACCTGGCCCAGAACCTGGACGCCTACAAGCACGACATCATCGGCAACTTCGTGCAAAAGCAGGCCTACCGCGACTTTGACCAGCACTACCAGGACTTTTCCGAGCTCTACAAGGAGCTGTCGGCCCACTACCAGCAGTACGCCCAAGGGTCCAACCGCTACAACCAGGCCCTGGCCCAGACCCCGGCCCGCCAGGCCCAGTACTGGCAAAGCCTGGAGCAGGAAGTGAACCAGGGCTGGAGCCGCTACCAGCAGGCCCAGAAGGCCCATATCGCCAAGGCCTCGGCCCGGGCCCAGGAGTACGGTCCCAAGATCTACCGCTACTTCGAAGACAGGGCCGACTGCAAAAAACATTACGACAAGACCGAGCGGCGCAACCGCTGCTACACCAAGCAGGACGCCAACTACAAGGCCATGATCAACAAGGCCGGCATAGGTAACGTCGACGCCAACTATTGGCTGATCGTCGAGGACGTCAGCACCACCGAAAACATCACCAACACGGTGCTGACCGGGGTGCTCACCGGCGGCCTGACCACCGCCCTGCAGGCCCTGAACTGGGCCACCGGCGGCGACGGCGGCTTTAAGGACAAGCGCTACAAGTACACCGACAGCCCGGACCACTACCAGCAGCGCTTCCTGGCCCACCCCAACTTCCAGGCGCTTTTTAGCAAGGAAACCGGCTACCCCTTTGACATCGCCAATCTGGCCGCCTTTCGCAGCCACCCCCAAACCCAGGTCAAGCTGCGCCGGGCCATCAAGGCCAAGGGCCTGGATCTGCCGGCCAGCTGGACCATCAATGACAAGCCGCTGTTTGACCGCACCGTCGCCGCCAAGGTCAAGGCCGAAGCCGACCAGCGCTGGCAGCAGGAAATGGCCGCCCGTGGCCTGAGCCTGCCCATCAACCTCAGCTGGGACGCCTTCCAGCAGCACCCGCAGATCCAAGCCCGCATTGCCGATCGCATGGGGGATCTCTATGTCAAAGGGGTCAGGGCCGACTGGAACAGGGCGAACTTCAAGCGCCATGTGCTGGACCCCAACATCGAACGGCGCACCCAGCATTACCTGGCCATGCTGGCCGAGTCTCAGAAGGAATTTGCCGACGGCGGCCGCTTTGCCGACGCCGGCAAACAGGCCCTGCGCTCTGTGGTGATCCCCCCCATCTCCATGTCATTGAGCCTGTTCCTGATCTGCATGACCTTTATCAAGCTGCCCTTCAAGGCCCTGCAGCTGGCAAGGCCAGCAGGCGACAGCGCAGCGCCCAAGGCCAAGGCCCCCTGGCAGCGCTGGGCAGGCCTGGGGGCGGCCCTGCTGCCGCCGCTGCTGGTATTGGCGCTGCCGGTGCTGCTGGTACAAAACCGCTACACCCAAGCCCCCAACAGCGCCGTAAACTACTTCCTGACCAAGGTGGAAGAGTCCAGCAACCTGGCCTTTTCCTATGCCCTGCGCTGGACCCTGCACGCCCAGCCGCTGCTACACCCCCTGGGCCGCAGCCTGGAGGCCCATATGGGCATCTACCGGGCCTTTGCCCCCCTGGCCCATGGCCTGGCGGCCATCGACCTGCAGCCGGATGAGTGGGCCAAGGTGCAAAAACCGGTGCTCAAGGACGTGGCGCTGACCATCAACACCAATGCCGCCAAGGCCCAGGTGCGGATAATGAACATCAGCCCCCGCTTCGAGCAGGGCATGCACCTTAAACCCGGCAACTACGACATCCAGGTCACGGCCCCCGGTTACAGGCCCTATCGCCAGTGGCATATCCTGCCCGCCGGCGAGCAGGCCCTGGCCATTACCCTAAGCCCGCTCTAAGCCCTAGGGCCCGGCTTCTTCAGCGGCCGGGCCCCAAGGCCGCCTTAACCCCTGACAGTGCTTTTTCCAAAGGACCCCCGATGAAACGCACCCTTATCCTTTTCTTGCTGGCCTTGCTGGCCGGCTGCGGCCCCCGTTACAGCAGCCAAGAGCAGCAGTTGCTGGACGCCAACGGTATCGACGATATCGCCAGGGCCGCCCTGCGCCCCTATGCCAAGAACCTGCGCCAGCTGAAAAAGCCCGGCGCCGGCGGCAAGGTAGAAGACACCCCTGGCCTGATGATCCGCATCGCCCCTGATACCGCCAGCGACACCCTGGTCAAGCTGCGCCAAGCCATGGTGAACAGCACCAGCCAGGTCTATGTCTATGGCCACTTCTACGGTTTTGCCGACGATCTGTTGGTGGTGGTGCCCACCCGGGACGAGCAGTCCTACCTGGACGCCGCCGCCACCCAGGGCACTAATGGCCAGCCCTCCAACGCCCAGGTCAAAGACTATTACCAGGACCTTTGCCAGCAGTTCCAGTTGGAGCTTGTCGGCGCCGGTGGCGACTGGTTACGGGCCAAGGTGCTGGGGCCGAACCCGGACTGGTTTGCCCTGGCCAAGGCGGCCTATACCATCAACCCCGATATCCTCAACCCCCAGGTCAATTCCATCGACGCCCTGGCCGCCAATATCGAGCACAACGGCGCCATCTACCTGTTCTGGCGCTGACGCCTTAACCTGCCCCCCAGGCGCCCTGCCCTTTGGCGCCTGGACAGCGCCCCCTGGCAGGAGCAGGGTAAAGACGCCCATATCCTGCCAGGACATTCCCATGCAAAAGGTGGTTATCGTCACAGGGGCCAGTCGCGGCATCGGCGCCGCTACCGCCCTTCTTCTAGCCAAAGAAGGTTATGGGGTCTGCGTCAACTACCGCCAGCGCCAGGACCAAGCCCAGGCCCTGGTGGCGCAGATCCAGGCCCAAGGGGGCCAAGCCATGGCCTGCCAGGCCGATGTCACCCAGGAAGCCGACGTGGCCCGCCTCTTTGAGTGCACTGCCCGCCAGTTGGGGCCCGTCACCCACCTGGTCAACAACGCCGGTATCCTCTTTACCCAAACGCCCTTTGAGGGCATCAGCCTGGCCCGCTTTAGCCAGGTGCTCAGCACCCATGTGCTGGGCTGCTTCCTGTGCTGTCGCCAGGCCCTTGGCCAGCTGCCAAGGGGCGGCGCCATCGTCAATGTATCGTCGGCAGCGGCCCGCACCGGTGCCCCTTTTGAATACATCGATTACGCCGCCGCCAAAGGCGCCATGGACAGCCTGACCAAGGGCCTAGCCCTGGAAGTGGCCGAGCGTGGCATCCGCGTCAACGGCGTACGCCCCGGTTTTATCCATACCCAGATGCACGCCGACGGCGGCGAGCCGGACCGGGTGGCGCGGCTGAGCCCACAGATCCCCCTCAAGCGAGGCGGCAGCCCTGAGGAAGTGGCCAACGCCATCGCCTGGTTGCTGTCGGACCAGGCCAGTTTCGTGACCGGCAGTATCCTGGATATCGCCGGCGGTAAATGATCCCCCAAGGCGCCTAGGGCGCCGGCCAGCAAAGGAGGCTATATGGCCGTTATCACCTGTATTGAGGATCTCAAGCGCCTGTACCGGCGGCGGGTGCCCAAGATGTTCTACGACTACACCGAGTCGGGCAGTTATAGCGAGCAGACCTTCAGGGACAATTGCAGCGACTTTGCACAGATCCGCCTCAGGCAAAAGGTGGCGGTAGACATGTCCGGCCGCTCCACCGCCGACACCCTGCTGGGCCAGCCGGTAGCCATGCCGCTGGCCCTGAGCCCGGTGGGGCTGACCGGCATGCAATGCGCCGACGGGGAAATCAAGGCGGCCCGGGCCGCCGAGGCCTTCGGGGTGCCCTATACCCTGTCCACCATGTCCATCTGTTCCATCGAAGACGTGGCCGCCCACACCCGCCAGCCGTTCTGGTTTCAGCTCTATGTGATGCGGGACCAGGACTTTCTGGCCGCCATTATCGAACGGGCCAAGCGGGCGGGCTGCTCGGCCCTGGTGCTGACCCTGGACCTGCAGATCCTCGGCCAGCGCCACAAGGACCTGAAAAACGGCCTGTCGGCGCCGCCGAAACTGACTCTGCCCACCTTGGCCAACCTGGCCACCAAATGGGGCTGGGGCTTGCAGATGCTCGGCACCAAACGCCGCCACTTTGGCAATATCGTCGGCCACGCCAAGGGAGTGACCGACGCCTCCTCGCTGATGAGCTGGACCGCCGAACAGTTCGACCTCAAGCTCGACTGGGACAAGATCCGCCGTATCCGCGACATGTGGGGCGGCAAGCTTATTCTTAAGGGCATCCTCGATGAAGAAGACGCCCGCAAGGCGGCCGATTTCGGCGCCGACGCCATAGTGGTGTCCAACCACGGCGGCCGCCAGCTGGACGGGGCCCTGTCCAGTATCCGCATGTTGCCGGCCATCGTCGCCGCCGTCGGCCACCAGACCGAGGTCTACCTGGACTCGGGCATTCGCTCCGGCCAGGACATCCTCAAGGCCCTGGCCCTGGGGGCCAAGGGAGCCATGGCCGGGCGCGCCTATATCTATGGCCTGGGGGCCATGGGGCAAGCGGGGGTCAGCAAGGCCCTTGAGCTGATGCAGCGGGAACTGGACGTGTCCATGGCCCTTTGCGGCGAGCGCCAGGTTACCGAGCTGGGCCGCCATAACTTGCTGCTGCCAAAGGGATTCCTGGACAGCTATCAATAGCCTTTCTTCAAGGTCACAGGGGGCTGCGCCGCCTTATTTTGATGAGCGGCGCCGTTGCCGCGCCCCTGACCTTGGAGAGCCCATGCCCAGTACCACCACCTTCAGGTTGTCTCAGGCCGGCACCTGGCTGGCAACCTTGCTGGTTGCCT
Organism: Gallaecimonas xiamenensis 3-C-1; assembly: GCF_000299915.1. Lineage (NCBI taxonomy): Bacteria > Pseudomonadati > Pseudomonadota > Gammaproteobacteria > Enterobacterales > Gallaecimonadaceae > Gallaecimonas > Gallaecimonas xiamenensis. The sequence continues at coordinate 105,876 of NZ_AMRI01000001.1, read as the reverse complement.
TAGTCATCGCTATTGCCGTGGTCAGTGACTGCCTCAACGAAGCGGCCCGGGATTCGGCCTTCCTGCGTGCCTTTTGGCTGCGCCTTGGGGTAGCCGACCCGGCCAGGGTGGATGCCTTCGAGGTGCTGGGTATCCTGTTCCTGACTCTGGTGGGCCTTACCTTGGTTTTTAAGGGCCTGAGCACCAGAAGGCCCATTGCCGTCAGGATTGGCAGCCTGTGCGGCCTCGTTTTCTGCCCGTTCTTTGTCGTCAAGGTATTGCTGATGGCGCCGCTGCTGCTGTCCTTTACCTCGTCGTTCAAGGGCCAGTGCCAGGCAGAGCTGGAATACTGACGCCCAAGGCCGGCCCTTTGCGCCAGATCAGGGCGCAGCTGGCTAGACTGGGGTCTGATGAACTTTTCTGACAAGGAGCCTTGCATGCAAACCGCCGCCGACATCATGACCCGGGAGCTCATCACCCTGCCCCTTGAGGCCAGCCTCAAAGACGCCCACGACCTGATGCGGGACAAGGGCATACGCCATATCCCGGTGATGGACGGCGACAACTTTGTCGGCATGCTCACCCAAAAGGCGCTGATCGCCGCCGTTATCCGGCTGCTGGCCACCTATGGTGCCAATGCCCTGGAACGGCGGGAAAGCCAGCAACCGGTCAAGGAGCTGCTCACCAAGGACCCGGCCTGTGTTGCCCCCGACACGCCCCTACTGCAGGTGGCGGATTTCTTCCTGGCCCACCGCCACGGTTGCCTGCCGGTGGTGCACCCCGACGGCCGCCTGGCCGGGCTGTTGACCTCTTCGGATTTTGTGCGCCTGAGCCGGATCCTGCTGGCGGCCCAGCTGTAAAACCCAGGTTTTGACCTGGGGGCCAGGGGCGGTTAGGGTAGCGCCATCATCGCTATCTGGAGTTGCCATGCTGCGTTTCGGCGTCCTCAGCACTGCCAAGATTGGCCACAAGTTCGTGTTGCCGGCCATCAACAAATCCCCCCTTTGTACCCTGCAGGCGGTTGCCAGCCGCGACCTGGCCCGGGCCCAAGACTATGCCGAGCGCCAGGGCGCCCCCCTGGCCTTTGGCAGTTACGAGGCGCTGCTGGCCTGCCCAGAGGTGGATGTGGTCTATATCCCCCTGCCCACCCACCTCCATGTGGAATGGACCCTCAAGGCCCTGGCCGCCGGCAAGCACGTGCTGGTGGAAAAGCCCATGGCCCTGACCGCCGCCGATATCGACTTGGTGGCAGAGGCAGCCAAGCGCCACGGCAAGCGGGTGATGGAGGCCTTTATGATCGCCTTTCACCCCCAGTGGGACTGGGTGAAAAGCCTGCTGGCCGAAGGCCGCCTTGGCCGCATCTATAAGGCCAGCGGCCACTTCACCTACTTCAACAAGAAAGACGGCGACTTTCGCAACCACCCTGACATGGGCGGCGGCGGCCTGAGGGACGTGGGGGTCTACCCCATCATTGCCGGGCGCATGGCCCTGGGGGAACCGACACTGCTGGACGCCCACCTGGAGCTGGACCCGGACTACGGCATAGACCGCTTCGTGGACTTCAACCTGGACTTTGGCGGTGCCCGCGCCAACTTTTACTGCGGCACCCAGCAAGAACGCAGCCAGTACTTCAGTATCCACGGGGAGCTGGGCCGCATCGAAATGAACGCCCCCTTCAACCCCATGGACGGCCCCCACGGCGCCCGGGTCGACCTTTACACCGACAAAGGCAGCCACTGTGAGAGCCGCTTTTTCGGCAACGGCGACCACTACCTGAACATGGTCAATAACCTCTGCCAGGCCATCGGCGGCGAGGCCGCCCAAGGGGTAAGCCTTGCCGACTCCCGGGCCAACCAGGTGGTGGTGGACCAGATCTTGGCCAAAGCCAAGGGATGCTGAGCCTGCTGCTGGCCAGCGCCCTCAGCCTGAGCCCGGCGCCGCGCCCCTTGCAGGGGGTGGTGCTGGTGGCCAAGGGCCGGGAGCTCACCTTTAGCCAGGGGGATATCGACGCCCCCTATGTGATTGGCTCTGTCAGCAAGCAGCTCACCGCCGCCCTGGTGCTGCAAGGGGTGGACGACGGCCTTTGGCAATTGGACGACCCCATAGGCCGCTACCTGCCCGAACTCAAGGCGCCCTGGGCCAGCCAGGTGAGCCTGCGCATGCTCCTTGACCACAGCAGCGGCGTGCAGGCCAAAGGCCAGCCCCTGGCCTTTAACCCCGGCAGCCGTTTTGCCTACTCCAACCTTGGCTACCAGTTCTTGGGCCAAGCCCTGGCCAAGGTCCGCCAGCAGCCTTTCAGTGCCCTGGTCAAGGGCCTTTACCGGCGCTGCGCCATGCTGGGGGGCAGCCCCATTACCGGGGCACAGGAGCAACCTGACGGCCGCCTGACGCCGGTAGACACCCTGGCGCTGATGCCCCGGGAGCAGGCCTCCGGTACCCTGGTGGCCAGTGCCCGGGATCTGTGGCATTGGAACCTGTGCCTGCACCAGGGGAACCTGCTGAGCCCGGCCAGTTACCAGGCCATGACCCACCCCTGGCAGCAGCGGCCCTACCGCTGGGGCCAACTGGGCTATGGCTTTGGGGTACAATTGCAGGGCAGTGAAGTGAGCCATGTTGGCTATGTGCCTGGTTACCAGTCCCTGCTGACCTGGGATAGGGGCCAAAGCCTGGTGGTACTGGAGTCGGTGTCCTGGCGACTGGACGACATTAACCGGGCCTTTTTCCACGAAGACAATCTGCGCAGGCAGCTTAAGGACGATTGATGGACCTAAAATCCCGCTGGCTGGCCCGCTTCCCCAAGGGGGAAGCCGCCTTTGAAGCCCTGGTGGCCCATTACCAGGAACCCCACCGCCATTACCACAACCTGGACCATATCCAGGACTGCCTGGCGCTCTTGGACGAGGTGAAAGATCAATTGGACGACGGCGACGCCGTGGAGCTGGCCCTGTGGTTTCATGATGTGATTTATGACCCCAAGGCCAAGGACAACGAAGCCCAAAGCGCCCTGTGGGCCCAGTACTGGTTGACCGAACTGGGGGAGGCCGAGGACGTGGTGGCCAAGGTGGCCCACCTGGTGCGCCTGACCGCCCACCCGGCCCAGCCCAGCAGCGCCGACGAGGGCTATCTGCTGGATCTGGACCTGGCCATACTGGGAGCCGACCCACAGGCCTTTGACCGCTACCAGCAGCAGATCCGCGAAGAATACCGCCATGTGCCTAGCCTGCTGTACAAGGCAGGCAGGGCCAAGGTGCTACGCAGCATCGCCAGGGCGCCCAGGCTCTATCACAGCAACTATTTTTTCGAGCGGCGGGAAAAACAGGCCAGGGCCAACCTGGCCGCCGCCATCAAGCGAGGGTGGCAATAAGGCTGCCGACACTGCCGCCGCCGTGCTTGCGGCTTTGCTCGGCCAGTTGGTTGTAGGCGTCCATCAGGGCGCCTTGCACTTCCAGCAACTGTTGGCGCAGGGCGTCGAGCTGGGCCGACTTTTGCTCTTCACCAAGGCCGCTGTCTTCCACGGCCTTGATCTGCTCCTCCAGCTCCTTGGCTTTCTCCTTGAGCTCCTTGATGCGCTGCTTGAGCATGGACAGGGGATCGTTGGGGTCTATCTGCTCGGCCTCTTCCTGGCCAGTGGCTTCCTCGGCCATGGGGTTGGCAAGCTTGACCGGGGCCTGGGCCAGGCCGGCATTAACACGTTCAACCAGGGGTAACATTCGCTGACTCCTTGTGCAGTTGCCACCCTATCGGCCAAAGGCAAAGCGCCTTTAGCGGTTGGCCAGTACCCTTTCCACCGTGTCCACTATCGCCTGGGTCTGGGGGTCGATTTCGATATTGATGGCTGCCCCCAGGGTTTTCTGGCCAAGGGTAGTGCGGGCCAGGGTCTCGGGGATAAGGTTCACCTCAAAGCAGCCCTCTGCCACCTTGCCCACCGTCAGGGAAATGCCGTCAACACCTATGTAGCCCTTGGTCAGCACGTACTTGCGCCAGGGCTCAGGCAGGGCAAAGCGCAGGGTACGGTTGTCGGGGCTTTGAATAATGTCCACCAGCTCGGCGGTGCAGTGGATATGGCCGGACATGGCGTGGCCACCTATCTCGTCGCCGAAGCGGGCGGCCCGCTCCAGATTGACCCAGTCCCCCACCGCCAGGGCGCCCAGGTTGGTGACCTGGAGGGTCTCCTTGATAAGGTCAAAATGCACCTCTTGGCCGTCCACCTTGGTGACGGTCAGGCAGCAGCCGTTATGGGCCACCGAGGCCCCCAGTTCCAGTTGGCCAAGGAGTTCGGCAGGAAATCGCACCACGTGGGTGCGAAAGTCGGTCTTGTCGGTGACGGCCACCAGTTGGCCTGTGCCCTGAACTATGCCGGTAAACATCTAAGTACCTCTGTTGCGGCTGGTCGCCAGGCATTCATAGGCCTGGCGGATACGGATAAATTGCTGGCTGTCACCACCCTTGTCCGGGTGGTGGCGGGCGGCCAGGGCCCGAAAACGGCTCTTGATCATACGCCAGTCGGCGTCCGGCGCCAGCCCCAGTTGGCTAAGGGCGTCCTGCCGGGCCTGGGCCCGCTCTTCCCCGGCAAAGCGGCGCCAAAAGCCGTGCAGCAGGGTCTCGACGGCCTCGGCGTCGGTGTTGTCCAACTCTTGCCAGTCAAGGTAATAAGCGCCGAGGGGGTCATGGCTGGTAAGGCTTGCATCTGTGGGCTGGGCGCTTTGCAACTGGATATTGAGGGCCGAGATGGCCAGCCACCAGCCGTCTGCCGCCAGGCGCTGGCGCAGTTGGTAAAGGCCGTTCATCAACGCAAAGTGGCGGCGAAAGAGCCCCAGATCGCCGCCCTGATCCAAGGCCTGTAAAAAGGGATGGCCGGCCAGGGCCTGCAACAGGGCGTATTCGCTCAGGCCCTGGGGGTGCTCGGCCAGTTGCGCCAGGATGGCGCCGTTCAGGGGATTTTCCATGGGCCAAAGGTAACATGGGGATGACAGCCGTGGCATCATGGCAAAGCGTTGAATCAAAAGGCCGTCTCCATGCGTTTCCTGTTTTTTGGGCTCCTTGCCCTGCTCTGCCTTCCTCTTCAAGCCCAGTCTTGGCAAGAACGCCTGGCCCAACCGCCGGCCGGCAGCCAGGTGGCACTGTATGTCCAGCCCCTGGGCCAAGGCCAATTACAGGTGGCCCATAACGCCGACCTGCTGTTGCCCCCGGCCAGCACCCAAAAGCTCTTTACCGCCCTGGCCGCCGAGCTGGCCCTGGGGGACGACTTTCGCTTCGACACCGCCCTTGAGGGCCTTGGCCACCAGCAGGGCAACAGCTGGCAGGGAGACCTTCGCCTACGCTTTAGCGGCGCCCCGGATCTGGACAGACCCCAATTGGTATCGCTGCTCAGGGCCTTGAAGGACAAGGGCATTACCCGTATCCAAGGGGATCTGTTGTTGGATGGCAGCGCCTTTGGCGGTTACGAGCGGGGCCCGGGCTGGCCCTGGGACAACCTGGCGGTATGCTACAGCGCCCCGGCCTCCAGCCTGACCCTGGACCACAATTGTGTGGCGGCCAGCCTCAGCCTTGAAAACCAGGGCACCCGTTTTTATGTGCCGCCCCACCAGCCGGTGAGCGTGACCAGCAAGGTGGCGGCGGTCAGCCTCGAAGAGCAGCAGCGCCGCCAATGTGGCCTGATGGTGGACAGGGGCCCGGCCAACCACTACCACCTGCACGGCTGCGTCACCGACCAGCGCCGGCTCTGGCCCCTGAATTTCGCCGTCAACGATACCGGCGCCTATGTGCAAGGGGTGTTGGACCAGGAACTGGGCCGCCAGGGCCTGCGCCTTAGCGGCAAGATCCGCCGCCAGGACAGGGCCAAGGGCCAATGGCAGCCCCTGGCAGTACTGCACTCCAAACCTCTTGGCAAACTGCTGGCCCATATGCTGGCCGACTCCGACAACCTCTACGCCGACAATATCGCCAAGACCCTGGGCCGCCAAAGCGGCCTGGCCGGCACCTTCGCCCTGGGGGCCAGGGCCGTTCGAACCACCCTCAAGGACAAGGCCGGTATCACCCTGGCACCGGCCACCTTGGTGGACGGTTCAGGCCTGTCCCGGGACAACCTGGTCAGCGCCAGGGACCTTGGGGCGGTGCTGGCCTTTCTGGCCGCCCATACCGAGCTGGCCAGCTACCAGGGCCTGCCCCTGGCCGGCATCAGCGGCACCCTCAAGTACCGCCACAGCCTGACCAGCCCGCCCCTCAAGGGCAATGTCCAGGCCAAGAGCGGTACCCTCAACGGCAGCAGCAATCTGGCCGGTTACTTCACCGCCGCCTCAGGGCAGCGCTACCTCTTTGCACTGATGACTTTTGGCCTGGCACCGGGGTCGGACGAAGAGGCGGCCCAGCGGCAATTGACCGACTTTGAACGGGAACTGCTCAACGCCCTCTATCAGGCTGGCTGAGCCAAAGCACCATTGGTGGTATTGGGCTGACCTGGGTCCCACTGAGGCAGTACAATGCCGCCGACCTATCTTTCCCTTCTGGATGCCGTCTATGTTCAATGAAATGGGGCGTTTGTTACGTTTGTCTTCCCCCATACTGGTCGCCCAGCTTTCCCAAACCCTGATGGGCTTTGTCGACACCGTTATGGCCGGCCAGGTCAGCGCCACCGACATGGCCGCCGTGGCAGTGGGTGCCAGCCTGTGGTGGCCCATGGCCCTTTTTGTGCTGGGGATCTGCATGGCCCTGACCCCCATGGTGGCCAACCATCACGGCGCCAAGGACGACGGTCCCATCGCCGCCATAGTGCAGCAAGGGGCCTGGCTGGCCCTTGGCATCACAGTGCTTATCATCGCCCTGGCTCCCCTCACCCCCCTGGTGCTGGACAAGATGGCGGTTGAGCCGGGCATGGCCAAGAAAACTGAGCTGTACATCTACTTTATCTGCGCTGGCCTGCCGGCCTTTGCCCTGTACAACAGCCTGCGCAACTATGTAGAAGGCATGAGCCATACCATACCCACCATGGTCATCGGCTTTTGCGGCCTGTTGGTCAATATTCCGGCCAACTACATCTTTATCCATGGTCTGTACGGCATGCCCGAGCTGGGTGGCGCCGGCTGCGGCCTGGCCACGGCCCTGGTGATGTGGTTCATGTTCTTTGCGGCTTTGGCCTATACCCTGCTGTCCAAGCGCTATCGCCACATCGGCCTCTATCGCCAGCTGCACAAGCCGGACAAAGAAGTGATCCTGCACCTGGCCAAGATCGGTATTCCCATAGCCCTGGCCATTTTCTTCGAGGTGAGCTTGTTCGCCCTGGTCGCTTTGCTGATCTCCCCCTTGGGCAGCGTGGTGGTGGCCGGTCACCAGATCGCCATCAACTTCAGCTCCCTGATGTTCATGTTCCCCATGAGCCTGGCCATTGCCGTCACCATCAGGGTCGGCCATACCATGGGCGAAGGCCACCCGGAGCAGGCCAAGAAGGTCTGTTATGCCGGCTATACCCTGGGGCAGATCATCGCCGTCACCACCTGTTTGCTGACGGTGTTCTTCTCCGAGCGCATCATCACTATCTACTCCGACGACCTGGCGGTATTGGCCCTGGCGTCCCAGCTGATCCTGCTGGCCGCCATCTACCAACTGCCGGACGCCTTCCAGGTGGTGGCCGGCGGCGCCATCCGTGGCTATAAGGACACCAAGGCGCTGTTCCTCATTACCCTGGTGGCCTACTGGGGCATTGGCCTGCCCCTGGGTTATACCCTGGGCCTGACTGACCTTATCCGTCCGGCCATGGGGCCCCACGGCTTCTGGATCGGCTTTATCGCCGGCCTGACCAGCGCCGCCATCATGCTGGTGCTGCGGGTCAGGGTACTGCACAAACGCAGCGCCCAGGCGCAGATCCCCCTGGAAGTGGTGGCATGAAAAAGGGGGCCTGGTTGCTGGCGCTGGTGCTGACCGGCTGCAACCCGGCCCCTACGCCCCTGGCCAGCTATCCCCAAAGGCTGGCGGCAGTACTGGACACCCAGGCCCCGGCCCTCTCGCCGCCGCTCCTTGAAAAAGGCGGCGGCAGGGCCTGGGCCCTGGCGGTTCCCCAACTCACCATCAACCTGCGCCAGACCTTTGCCCTGCGCCACTGCAATCTCCTGGGTCTTATCGGCGAGCGCAACGCCCCCCTTGGCAAAACGGCACCGCCCTCCCAGCGGCTGCTCTATGAGCTGACCCTCTTGGAAGGCCTGAACGCCTGCCACCCCGAAGACTCGGACCTTCAGACCCTGGTCACAGACCTTGCGGCGCAAAAGACCCAGGCCCTGCCCCTGGTGCTTTGGCAGCTGCTGGCAGAGGACCAAGCCTTCAAAGCCAACTGGCACCACGACCGGCGCGGCCCCGGGGATTTTGCCGGTATTGCCGATGCCCAGAGCCTCTTTAGCGATCTGTACCGCCTGCGCCAGGGGCCGGACCCCAAAGGCCAGGCCCGGTTGGAAGCCAGCCTGGGCCGCTTTGCCAGTGCCAGGCCACTGGCCCGGGTCAACCAGGCCCTGAGCGACGCCCGCTACGCCCTGGACGCGGCCACCGCCCTTATCAATAACCAGGGGCCCAAGTTGCTGTGCGTCAACGGCAAGCCGGGACAGCAGGCGCGCCGGGTCAGGGACTTCTTCTTCAGCTACTACGGCAAGGAGGTCCAGCCTTATCTGGGCCGGCTGCAAAGTGCCGACAGGGCCTTGAAGGAAAGCCTCTGGCCATTGGTGGACGCCCTACCCCACCCGGACCTTGCCGCCATTGCGCTGCTGGCAAGCCCTGAACCCCAGAGTCTTAGCGGCCAGTTCAAGGCCGCCATCGACCGCCACACCAAGGCCTGGCAGGATTTTCTTGGCCGCTGCGGGCTGCGCCCCGGGCAATAAAAAACGCCACCCTAGGGTGGCGTTTTCATCAAGGCAACAGCCTATTTCTTGCCGCCCTTGCCTTTGCCTGGGTTGCCGCCATTACCGCCGGAGCCACTGCCGCAGGGATTGGCGCTGAGGTAGTCGTCCGCCGCCTTGGCCTGCACCAGGCCGTAGCCGAAGCTGTCGTCACGGCCGGCAACGCCCAAGTCTTCGGCGGTGGCGGTCAGGGCGCTGCGGATCTCGGCGGCAGAGCAGCTGTCATGATGGCTCCACACCAGGGCAGCCACACCGGCCACATGGGGGGTGGCCATGGAGGTGCCGTCATAGTAGGCATAGTTGCCCTGGCCTATGTCGACAGTGGCACTCTGGCCCAACTGCCCCAGCATCAGGGCGCCGTCGTCGGCAGTCACCCCAACCGAGGGAATGGCGGTCACCACCTCTCCCAGGGTGCCATTCAAGGCGCCTGGCTCGTTGTTGTAGATGATGGCACCCAGGCCGCCGCCGTTTTGGCAGGCCAGTACCTTGTCGGCAAAGCTGATGTTGCCCCGGGCGATCAGGCAGATCTTCTGGTCGGCATCACAGGTACTCTCCCCTGTGCCGCAGTCGGCCAGGGCGCCACTGGGGCTGCCAAGGGGCGAGCCTTCCATGCCGATAGCCTCAAAGTCGCTGCTGCCAACACTGGCACTGGCAACCAGGGCCGTGCCCATGGGCACAGTGGACAGCACGCTGACCCCGGGGGCCGACAGCTCCACCTGGCTGGTGCGCTGGGAGAAGTCGGCATGGGCCTTGTTCTGGTCGATGGCGGCCACCGATATCACCGAGTTGTAGGACGCCGGGTAGGAATGGCGGGTATTGCCGTCGTTACCGGCAGCAGCCACGCTCAGTACACCGTTGTTGTAGGCCTGGGTAAAGGCCTGGTCCTCGGTGCGGCTCTTGAGGGAGCCACCCAGGCTCATGTTGATGACGTTGGCGCCGTTCTCGACGCACTTGTTGAGGGCTCCCACCAATGACGAAGAGTAGGCCCAGCCGTTTTCGTCAAAGACCTTGACGATATGGAGTTTGAGGGTGCCATGGGGATTGACCCCCACTACCCCGACACTGTTGTCATAGGCGGCTATGGTGCCGGCCACGTGGGTGCCGTGGTGGTTGGTATCATCAAACCAGTCACCGGCGCCGGTGGGATCGCTGCTGCCGGTAACGCTATTGCTGCTCAAGTCTTCATGGCTGTTGTCGTAGCCCGAGTCGATGATACAGACGGTGCGGTTGGCGGCGAAGGCATCGGACACCAGGGGGGCCTGCACCATGGTGATGCCGTAAGGCACAGTCTGGGCCAGGGGATAGCGTTTAACGTCAGCTTCGACGAAGTCCACATTGGGGTTGTTCTGCAAGCCTTTGAGGGCCTGGGCCGGCAAGGCCATGGCCAGGGCGTTTTGGGCTTTGAGTTCCAGCTTAACCTGGCCTCCCAGCCCCTGGGCAGCGGCCTTGACCTGTGGCCCCTTACCCTCTTTGAAGGCAACGATATAGCGCTCGTCAGCCTGGGCGGTGCCGATCAAGGCCAGGGAAACGGCCGCAGCCAGCGGCGCTAGGTATTTGCTCTGCATGAAGTGGCTTCCTCGTTATGGTTATCAAGCCAGTCCCTCGGCATCCCCTCTTCCCTGTGCCAGCAGTATGGCACCACCAAAGCCAAACTTTTAGTTAACAATTAAGAAACAAACGCCGTATTTAAGGCTTTATGAGAGAGATCACAGGGGCCCTTTTGGCCCAGTCTGCATAAAAGCTCGCCAAACAAATGCTTGCCGTTGCTTTTGCACTTGCCCAGCCTAAAGAGCATCGCTATTATTGGCGTCCGTTCCAGCCGGTAGGTTGGCGATACACCCGTAGCTCAGTTGGTTAGAGCACTACCTTGACATGGTAGGGGTCGGTGGTTCGAGTCCACTCGGGTGTACCAAAATTCAGATTGCTTTACACCCGTAGCTCAGTTGGTTAGAGCACTACCTTGACATGGTAGGGGTCGGTGGTTCGAGTCCACTCGGGTGTACCAAATCGCAAAAGCCCGCTCCTTGAGCGGGCTTTTTGTTTTGCTCCCCTTACACTTCCCTTTTGTTAACAATCTGTTAGTGTCGTTGCAGTGCAAAAGGAGAACTGCAACGTGAAGACATTATTCAAGAGGCTGGGACTGACCCTGCTGCTGCTGATCCTGGCGGCCGGGGGCCTGGCCGCCCACGAGTGGTACGCCAAGAAACCCTTCTTTTTCCGCGCCTTCCTGGACCGGGAAGTGCTGAAGCTGGCCTTTGAAAGCCCCGAAACCCTCACCTCCCTTGGTTTCCTAGAAAACCTGGGCATCAAGGGCCACAACGCCGAGCTGGACGACGAGAGCCCGGCCAAGGCCGACCAACTGTTCGCCAAAGTCAGCCAGATCCGTGACGTCATCAACCAATACCCGGACAGCGACCTGAGCAGCGAAGACAAGCTGTCCAAGGACATCGCCCTGTACCTGCTGGACAGCGCCAAGGCCGCCGAGCCCTACCGCTACCACAACTACCCAGTCAACCAGCTGTTTGGGGCCCAGAGCAACTTTCCCAGCTTTATGGACGGTCAGCACAGGGTACAAAACGAGGAAGACGCCCAGTATTACCTGGCCCGTCTCAGGGCGGTTGATCGCAAGTTCGGCCAGGTTCTTGAAGGCCTTCAGCTACGTGAAGACAAGGGCATAATCCCGCCCCGTTTTGTTATCGAGCGGGTGCTGGACGAAATGCAGGCCTTTGTGGCCACCCCGGTCACCGACAACATCCTCTACCAGGCCCTGGCCCGCAAACTGGCCGACACAAAGGTGCCCACGGCCAGCCAGGACGCCCTGCTGACCGAGGCCGAAACCACCATCAGCGGCCAGGTATACCCGGCCTACCAGCACCTGATTGACTACTTTGCCAAGCTCAAGGACAAGGCCGGTACCGACGACGGCCTCTGGCATCTGCCGGACGGTGACAAGGCCTATGCCCAGGCCCTGCGGATCTACACCACCACCGACATGAGCGCCGACGAAATCCACCAGTTGGGGCTGTCGGAAGTGGCCCGCATCCAGGGTGAGATCCTGGCCATACTGGCCGCCGAAGGCCGTGACGTCAGCCAGGGCTTTACCGCCGCCATGGACCAGCTCAGCGCCGATCCGCGCTTCTACTACCCCGACACCGACGCTGGCCGCGCCCAGATCCTGGCCGACTACCAGACCATACTGGACGAAGTGAGCGCCGGCCTGGACCAGGCCTTTCGCATCAGGCCCAAGGCCGGCATGGAAGTGGTGCGCATTCCCCAGTTCAAGGAAAAGACCGCTCCCGGCGCCTACTATGAGCAGCCCTCCCTGGACGGCAGCCGCCCCGGCCGCTTCTATGCCAACCTGTTCGACATCAAGGCCACCCCGCGCTTTGGCATGCGTACCCTGGCCTACCACGAAGGCATTCCCGGCCACCATTTCCAGATTGCCCTGGCCATGGAACAGGACAGCATGCCCTTTTTCCGGCGTATGTCCCCTTTCACCGCCTACACCGAGGGCTGGGCCCTTTACGCCGAGTACCTGGCCTGGGAGCTGGGCTTTGAAAAGGACCCCTACGACAACATAGGGCGCCTGGTAGCCGAGCTGTTCCGGGCGGTGCGCCTGGTGGTGGACACCGGTATCCACCACAAGCACTGGACCCGCGAAGCGGCCATCGCCTATATGAAAGACAACACAGGCATGGCCGAGAGCGACGTGGTAGCGGAGATAGAGCGCTACATCGTCATGCCCGGCCAGGCCACCGCCTACAAGGTGGGGATGATGAAGATCCTGTCCCTGCGTGAAAAGGCCAAGGCCGCCCTGGGTGACAAGTTCGACCTGCGCGACTACCACGATCTGGTGCTGAAAAACGGCGCCGTGCCCCTGGACGTGCTGGAACAGCTGGTTGACCGCTACATCGCCGAGCACCAAGCCTAAACGGGAAAAAGGCCGGTATAACCGGCCTTTTTTCTGCCCTTTTGCTGGATCTTTAACCAGCCAGACCACCTCGCCTCAGCTTTCCTTCTGCCTTCGCCGCCCTATTGCGGTATAAAGCCCCCTCACAGTCAAAGGAAAAGGGCCAAGCCCTTCGCAAAAGGATTGCCATGTCGTTAAGGCACAACCCCGTTCGTTACCTCGAAATAGAGCCCGGCAACCTTGCCAGCCTCCAAGCCAGCCTCAGCCAGTTTCGTACTCTGCTGGATAACCACCAAGCCTTTGACAGCTACTACCTGGCAGTTCAGGAACGCCAGGACCGGGACGACTGGAGCCAAGCCCTGCCGCTGCTGGCCTGCTTTGACGAGTGGGAGATCCACTACAGCTTCGACATGCTGCTGTTTGCCGCCGCCCTGGCCCACCCTGAACTCAACGACGAGGTGGCGGCCACCGCCAGGGCCATGGTGGCCTATTGCCGCCGGGTCAACGACAGCGCCTACCTCTTTGCCGACGAAGACGGCGAGCAGCAATTCGCGGTGTTTGCCCTTTACCTGCTGGCCCGGCAGCTACCCCAATACAGCTACCTGCTGGGCCATGCCCTGGTACCCTACTGGGACACCAACCTGGACTACCCCAGCTGCATGCTGCTCTATCGCCTGGTGCAGGAAAGGGGCTGGACCCAGGACCTTATCAAGGCCTACCTCTGGTGTGACAACGACCGTTTTCGCCGCGCCATGTACGACGGAGGCGAAGAGCACCCAACGCCACTGCCGTCCCTGGCCAGCCACCTGACCCACCACCCCGAGGCCCTGGCCGCCTTCCAAAACAGCCTGGTCAGGCGGCTAAGGGCAGTGCCGCTGCTGGCTTTCAGTGACAGAGAAGAGTACACCGACTTCCCCTCCTTGCTGATGGCCTTCTTCTACGACCTCGACAGCTGGGGCGAACAAGGCTGGCGCAATTATGACAACGATGATCTGGTTGCCCGCCTCGATACCCAGCTGCTGTGCGGCCAGAGCCTGGCCCAGCACGGCAGCGCCCTTTTGCAACGGCTGCGCCAGGAAGGGCAAGGCCCCTGGGTCATCATCAGCGACAGCGATCGCCTCGACTGGCATTCCCAGCTTGCTGAAGAGGAGGACCAAGCGGCAACCCCAGACCGGAGCTGGGACTACCTGCGGGCCTTTTTCGCCAGTCTGCCCAGGGGCCAGGCACTGATAGACTATGTGGTGCGAGGGGGCGACAACCGCTTTCTTGGCCAGTACCCGCCTTTTGATTTTAGAAAGCTCAAACGCGCCCAGGCCCCGGATCTCTACGAGCACCTGCTGTTTTGGGTAGCCAATGACTCCCCGCAAGAGCTCTCTTGCGACATCATGGCCGGCAACATCGGCCTGGTGCTGATGGGGGCGGAACGGCTGTTGGCGACGGCCAAAGACCAGGACATCTACTGGCGGTTGCTGGATGTGTTTGACGCCCTGCTGGCCCACCCCCAGTGGCCGGCCAGCTTCTACCAGGACCTGGCCAAACAGTACGACATCGACCTCAGCCTTAGCCAAAGCCGCCACCGTTCGCTGCCAGCCCAGGACAAGCTGGCACAGGCGCTGCTGGCAGCAAGAGAAGGGCTTAACCTCAAGGCAATGCAGGCTATCGAGGCCAAGCTGGGCGGCCCCCTGCCCGCCCCTGAGCTTTGGCCGGACAGCCCCAAGGCCAGGGCCTTTGCCGCCTATCACCTGGCTAAGCACCAGGGCGAGGCTGCCCTGGTGGCTTATCTTGGCCAGCAGCTGGTAAAAGATTGGTGGGCAACCTTGAGCTCAGCAGCCCTTCCAAAGCCCTGCTGCCAGGCCCTTGAGCGCTACCTGCAAAGCGGCGAAGCCGTAGAGGAAACGGCGGCGGCCCTTGGCCAGGCTTTGGCAAAGGAGGCCCCTTACAGCCCCAGCCAGCCGGCCTATGAATGGCTGGAACAAGACGACCTCGAGCCGGTACTGGCCAGCCTCTTTTGGCAGCTGCTGGCCGCCACCCCGGCGGCCGAGGCCAAGCGGCTTTTTGCGCTGCTGCTGGCCTTGGCCCCGGTCTTTACCCTGAGCCGCTTTGTACGCCAGACCCAAAAGACCAACCCCAACGGCTGGTTTGCCGACGCCAGCCAGGCGCCGGACTGGTACCAGCCCCAGGACGACTTCAGCCCGTCCCAGGATGAAGAGGCCTGCTACGCCTTCCTGGCCCAGCTGTCGGTGCCGGCCCATCTGCTGGAACTGCTGGCAACCTTTGGCCATTACCAGCAGGCATTGCACCCTCGCAACCATGAGCCCTGCTATTGGCAAAAAGTGCTGGGCCGGCTCGATTATTACGGCCAGCACCCGGCGGCAGCCGAGGCTTGGCTTGGCCACCTGGCCCTGGCCGGCGAAGAGGTGCAGGCTTGGTTCCAGATGGCCTTGCACCTGCGCTGCGGCCAGCCCTTCCCCTGGCCGCTCTTTTGGACCCAGCTACGCCGCTTTGTGGACTTCAACCTGTTGCCCGGCCTCGGCGGCGAGACCCTGTTTGGCCAGCTGCAAGGCTACCTGCAAGGGCAGTTGCCCCTGGCCGACGCCCTGGCGGCCATCAAGGACCAGTGCCTGATGGAAGAACTGGCCCTGGGGCGCTACAACCCCCATCAGGTGCAGCTGAGCGACATGCTCTGGCTGCTACCCAAAGACACCGGCGACCGCTTGGCGCAGTTGTTCCTGGGGTTGGGGGTAGAGGGTTTTTGCCTCTTTGATAGCGACTGGCGCAGCTTGCTGTGGCTGCAACTGGGCTGCCTGGACTGGCGCCATTACCCCAGCAACAAGCGCTACGGCCGCTGGGAGGATAACCGCATCGAGTTGGACCGCTACGCCCTTGAGCAACTGGAGCGCCAGGGAGCGGCCCCCCAGCAGCTACTGGAACTGGCGCTCTTTCAGTTCGATGAGTTTGTCTGCCGCAGCGTGCTGCGCCGCCTGGATCCCAAGGCCGAGACCAGCTGGTTTACCGCCATGAACAGCGTCAGCAAGCAAAACCTGCTCAAGCTCATCGCCAAGGAGCCCCAAGGCCTGAAGATGCTGGCCCTGCTACGCCAGGACAGCGACCTTCGCATCCGCGAGAAGGCCTTGCCCCTAACCGTTAAATATCGGCATTTACTGAAATAAAGACAGATGCCGGTCCGGCGCTGCCCGGACCGGCATGGTCCCCCGCTATCGCCGCTTCACCTCAGGCCCGTCTCAGTCGCCTTAACGCTGTTAAGAGCAATAGCAAAAAGTCTTTTCCAATCACGCGGATAGCCTTGTGTTACCAGGGTAGCCGGCGGCTTGGGCCGGGCTTTTTCATAACAGATAGCGATCATGACAAAGCCACTTCTGAGTCCCCTTTGGGTACAGCTGGACTCCTCGGCGAGCCTGGCCGCCGCCCTGGCCCAATATCGCCAACTGCTGGACAGCCACCAGGCCTTCGAAGGCGGCCGGTTGATCCTCGACTTTCGCAACGCCGACAACGGCCAGCCGCTCAGCGTCGACGATCTGACCATCAACAAGCCGCTGCTGGAGCGCTCCCTGGCCTTGGGGCTGCACCCCTTGGGGGAAACCCTGCTGTTTGCCGCCGCCCTGGTGCGCGCCGAGCTGCATCAGGAGGTGGTAGCCACGGCCCAGGCCATGGTGGCCTACAGTCGCCGGGTCAACGACAGCGCCCTGCTGCTGGCCGACCACGACCAGGTATTCGGCGCCGAGGCCCTCTATGTGCTGGCCAGGGTCTTGCCCCAATACAGCTATCTGCTCGGCCACTTCTTCACCCCCAGTTGGGACAGCCACCACTACTGGCCCTATCGCAGCTTTCTTTATGATCTGCTCAAACGTAAAGGCTGGGAGCGGCAACTGATCCAAGCCTACCTGTGGTGCGACAACGGCCATTTTCGCCGGGCCATGTATGCTGAACTGAGCGACAGCGCCAACCGGCTTCCGTCCCTGGCCCAGCACCTGCAGGAACACCCGGAGGATCTGGGCTGGTTCAAGGACGAGCTTAAGCGCCGCCTGCTGGCCGCCCCCATGCTGCTGAGCCATCGCCACGAGGAGCTGAACCCGGTGCTGGCCCTCTACCAGGATCTGGACAGCTGGGACCAGCCCAACCTCTGGCACCTGGACCACCAGCAACAGGCCACCCTGCTGGCCCACCTGCCCTGGCTGGATTTGCCCCTGGCCCACCATGCCCAGCAGCTGCTCGACAGCATTCTTAGTGAAGCCCAATACCCCCTGACCGCCATTTGCGAGCGCGAACGGCAAGGCTGGGTGCAGGACAAACGGGAAGTGGAAGTCCCCGAGGCCTACCTGGATCTGCTGACCTTTGTGGGCAGCCTGCCGGACGGCGCCGCCCTGCAAAGCTATGTGGAGACCGGGGACAATAGCCCGGCTCTGGACAACCTCGCCGCCTTTGATTTTGCCGCCCTGGAACGGGAGCAGGCGCCGGGTTTTTACGATTACCTGGATTTTTGGCTGGCCGACGAAGGTGTCAGTTCCCTGACCAACCAGGCCCTGACCGAAGCGGCACCGCTGTTGCTGGCCGCCGCCGAGACCCGCCTGGAACGGGGTGCCCCTGACGCCAAAGACCAATACCTGAGGTTGCTGGACATCGTCCATCGGCTGTTGGGCCGGCCAATCTGGCCCCAGGGGCTCCTTGAGCAGGTGATAAAGCCCTACCAGTTGTTGGAAGAAGATGCCTTTGTCGCCCGCTATCCGGCCAAACCCCGCTCCCTGATGGCCGATCTGTGTTCCCTGGCCGAACGCCCCTACCAGCTCAGCGCCCAGGTTCTGGCCAGGCTGCTGGCCGAGCACCCCCGGGAGTTGGCTCCGGCCGGCTTTCCCGATCTGCCCCTGGCCCGTACCTATGGGGCCTACCTGTTGGCCAAAGATGCCCCAGGCCTTGACCAAGAAGCCATGGCCAGTTACCTGGCCCAGCACCTGGCCGGCGATCTGTTCCAGGCGGTGCTGGCCCAGCTGCGCTGCCAGGACAGTCACAACGACGAAGGCATAAGCGATGCGGACCAGCAGCGCCTGGCCCTCTACCTGGCCGGCGAGGGCCAGACCAGCGACGCCTCTCACCTCAAGGGTCAACTGCTGCGCTGGCTGCACCCCGAGGCGCCTTATTCAGACCAACAGCCCGGCTACCGGCTGCTGGCAGAGGCGGCGCTGCTGCCGCAGCTGGCCGCCTGTTACTGGCTGGCCGGCGCCGGCCTCGGCGGTCAGACTCCGCAGCGCTTCCTGGACTTGCTGCTTTACCTTGCTCCCCAGTATTTGATCGCCAGCCTGGTGGCCCTGGAGTGCCCCGGTTACCAGCAGCAACTGCTGGACATACGCCATATGGGGGAACCGCTGTTGCGCCTGGGGGTGCCCCGCAGTCAATGGAGCGCCTTTACCGCCGCCACCCACCTGCGCCAGGCCCTGCTGCCCGGCAATGGTCCGGCGGCCTGGCAGCCACTGCTGGCCTTGCTGGACAACTGCGCCGCCTCGCCGCCCTTTGCCGAAGCCCTGTTCCGGGGCCTGGGCCGGCGCAGTGAACAGCGTCAATGGCAGTTCCAGTTGTTGCTGCACCTGCGCCACCCCCAGGTGCCCCTGGCCATGGCCCCCTTCTGGCGGGCCCTTGGCCACTTTATCCAGGCCAACCTCGCTGACCCGGATTGGGTGGCACCAACCCTGGAGGCCCTGCGCTGCTACATCGAAGGCCAGAGCGACGACGACAGCGCCCTCAAGGCTCTGGGCCAGGGACCCTTGGCCGGCCTGGATCAGGAACACCTGCTAAGCCCGGGCCACTACTTCTGGCTGCTGCCGAAGGCCATGGCCGACCGCCTGGCCACCCTGCTGCTCAACCACAGCTTGAGCGGCTACCAATTGGTATCGGCTCACCAGGGCCTGGCCTATGCCCGAGTCCACCAGGGGCTGCTGCCCCTGACCGCCCTGTCCAGCGATGATGCCCTGGGCCTGTATGGGGAGCAGAGCCAAAACGAGGAAGCCCTGTTCGAACGCCTCTGCGCCCTGCCCCTGCGCCAGGATCTGCTGCTGCGCTTTGCCTTGCGCCAGTTGCCGGCCCCCCAGGTACGCCGCCTCTTCTACCGGCTGCAAGAGCAAGACCAGACCTCGGTGCTGGAGACCCTGAGTATCGCCGAGCAGGACAAGCTGGCCGGGCTGATGGAAGGCTGGAGCCTGCTGGCCTGACAATAAAAAAAAGGGGCCCTGTGGCCCCTTTTTCGACTCGGCGATTCAGTCGAACACCTGCTCAAAAAAGCAGGAACGCACCTCGCCCAGCAGGCGTTCAAGCTGTGGGTGCCCCCGGTGGGCACGGCCCAGGGCCTCACAGAGCCAATGGTCATCGAAGTGGTCCTGGTGGCTAAGGTCGATGGCCCACAGATAAGCCCGCAGCTCGTCGATATAGCGGACGTCCTCACAGGCCAGGGCCACCGCCATATGGGCCAGGGCCGGGGTCATACCTTCGTCGCTGTAGAGGCTGCCGGCGTCGGGGCAGAGCAGGAAGCTGCGCAGCACCCGCGCCAGGATCTCGGCGCCGCCGACACAGCCAAGGGCCCGCTCGACAAAGGCTTTTTCATCCCAGTACTGGCCCTTGGGGTCGTCAAAGATCAGGGTCAGGCGTTTGCGCTTGACCAGGCTTGCCACATCCAGCATCAGCCTTTCCAGCTGTTCCAGGGTGGCCAGAATATCGACGTCTTGCTGCCAGTCCCGAACCGGCAACACTGTGGCGTCCAGGGTCGCCAACTGATGGGCCATATCGGGGGCCACCGTCAGCCACTGCTGCAGCGGTATCAGCGGAATATCGAAAGCCAGCTCTGCCTCGGTGCTGCCCGCGCCGCTGGCCAGCCAGTGGTTGGCGGCCTGGTAAAGATCATGAGCCTGGCGCTTGAGGTCGAAAGGCTCATTCCAGCCTAAAAGGGGGCGGGGGGCAAACAGTGGCAACATTGCCCCATCCAGGCCAAGACGGCTTTGTTTACCGTCCCGCCAGGTCAACCAGAGGCCGCCATCGGCGGTAAAGGCGATGGTGCTTAGGCGATCGTAATAGTCACCCAACTCGACATGGCGTGCGGCCCCCAATGTGCGCAAAGGTGCGGCCCTGTCACCCAGCTCGGCGGCGCTGAAGATGCGGGCCAGCAGCGGCTCACCCTCCACAAAGCGCTCAACATCGACGGTTTTGACCAGGTATTGGAATCCGCCATCCTGCCGGCAAAGGGCCTGGGGATCGGCGCAGGCCATGGCCAGATAGCGGCCACTGGGGTCGATGGCCAAGGCCGCCGCTTCGTAGTTGCGGTCTGCCACCGGGTGGGACAGGGGAAAGAACTGGCTGGCGCCGCTTTGGGGGTCCACCAGGTGCAGGCCGTGGTTGGGAGTGTGAGCGTCCATGTCGTAGAACAGCAACTGGCCGTCGTGGCGCTCGAACAGCCGCAAGGGCCTGTTGATGCCCATATCCAGGCTGTCTTCGTCCAACTCCTGAACCAGATAGGCTGCGTCCAGGTCCAGGCTGGCCTCCAGCCGCTCTTGGCGCAGACAGATCCGGTGCAGCCAATTGCCCTGATCTTCGTCCATTTTCCACAGATAGAGGGTGCTCTTGTCGCGGCTCACCAAGGCCTGGACAAAGACATTGCCTTTCAGATCGCACAGCAATCGGCAGCGGCGCAGGTAGGGGTTGCCCAGGTACACCTTGGCGTTCCAGTCCACCACCAAGAAGCGGCCCCCGTCCAGAACCTCGGTCAGCAGCACACGCCCTGTGCTGCCCTCAAGGTTGGTTTGCCACAGCAAGTCTCCCTGGTGCCGGCTCTTGGGGGCGATCAGCTGGGCTTGGTTATAACCGCCGTTATCGAAAGTGTTAATCAGAAAGTCCCGCTCCGGATACATCCTTACTCCTCTGTTCGCTGCTGCCTTGGCCGGCTCTTCGAGCCCGTTCTAACGAGCTGAAGGGCCCAAAGGGGGCGGGCGGCCCGCCCCTTGCCCAGATGGAGACAAGCTGGATGAAGCGCCAAAAATTCAGGACGAACCGCACAAGTCCCTTCGGGGTGGCCGTTGCGGCCAGCGCTGTCCTTACCGCAAGATGGGGCATGCTTTTTTCGCCGAGTTCCTCATGGAAGACACCCTGACCCAATGCCGTGCCGCCAAAAGCGCCGGCCTGCCTCCCCTGGTATTCACCCTGGCCTTTACCAGCGGTTTTAGCATCATGGCCGTGGAACTGCTGGGAGGGCGGATCTTGGCGCCTTACTTCGGCTCCAGCATCTACGTCTGGGGCAGTATCATCACCGTGTTTATGGTGGCCTTGTCCCTTGGCTACCTTATCGGCGGCAGGTTGTCATTGCATGAGCCCGGTTTAGGCCGCTATGGCAGTTTTTATCTGTTGTCGGCCCTGGCACTGCTGCCCATAGTCTTGGCCGGCGATGGCATGATGGAGCAGGTCTTTATTGCCCTGGCCGATCCCCGCTACGGCTCTTTGGTTGCCGCCAGCGCCCTGTTTCTGCTGCCCACCGTTATTCTCGGCATGATAGCCCCCTACTCGGTACGCCTGCTGGTTCGCCATCAGCAGCACAGCGGCCAGGTGGCCGGCTTTTTGTACTTCGTCTCCACCCTGGGCAGCGCCCTTGGCACCTTGGCCACCTCCTTCTATTTGGTGCTCTGGTTCGAGGTCAACGCCATTATCTGGACCCTTATCGCCCTGCTGGCCTGCTGCGGCCTGCTGGCCATCAGCCTGAGGAAGTGGCTATGAGACTCGCCGTCTACCTGCTGTTGACGCTGCTCAGCCTGGCTGCCCAAGGCCGCACCGTACATAGGGAGAAATCCCTTTATCAGGACATTTCCGTGGTGGAGGCCGACGGCCGACGCTGCTTGGTCTTTGCGGCAATCCGTGGTGACCAAAACCAGACTTGCCAATACCTGGATAGCGACAAGCTGGTGTTTCCCTATGTACGGATGACCTTCGCCGGCCTGCTGCTCAACCCCGAGCCTCAGCAAATCCTGATGGTGGGCTTGGGTGGCGGCACTGTGCCGGCCCTGCTTCATCGGCTCTATCCCAAGGCCAGCCTGGACGTGGTGGAAATTGACCCGGCCGTGGTAAAGGTCGCCAAGGCCTACTTTGGTTTTAAGGAAGCCGCCAACATGCAGGTGACGGTGAGCGACGCCAGGGTCTTCGTCAAAAGGGCCGGCCTAAAACAGGCCCACTACGACCTGATACTGCTGGACGCCTTCAACGGCGACTACATACCCGAGCACCTGATGACCCGCGAGTTTCTTGAAGAGGTCAAAGCCCTGCTCAGCCCCGCCGGCGTGCTGGTGGCCAATACCTTTTCCAGCTCCAAGCTCTACCACCACGAGTCGGCCACCTACAGGGCCGTGTTCGGCCCCTTCCTTAACTTTCGCCAACCCAAGGTCACCCTGAGCCGGGTGATCATTGCCAGCCAAGGCTCCCTGCCCGACCCGGATCTACTGCAGCGCCGTGCCGAGGCACTAGCCCCACGCCTTGCCCCCTATGGCATACCCCTGGCAGACTACCCCGCCCTTTTGGGCACAGACCCCGACTGGGACCAGGACGCCAGGGTACTGACCGACCAGTACGCCCCCGCTAACCTGTTGCAGCGCCAGTAAAAATCAGCAAAGTCATTAAATTTGCTGCGCTTTTGGTCGCTTTATCCCGTTGAAGGCTGGGTGGCTCAAGGACCGGCCCTTTTCGACCCGTGATAAACCAAAGGCATCAGAATTCATGACGAAGACCGGTCAGAAGTCCCAGGGGCTGCTGCTGTTTAAACTCAACGAGCGCCAGACCTTCGCCCTTGGCACCCTCAAGGTCAGGGAAATCGTGCCCTACCAGCCGTTGACGGTGATCCCCAAGGCCCACCCGACAGTGCTGGGCTCGGCGCCCATTCGCGGCAACCCCATTCCGGTGATCGACATGGCCGCTGCCGTTGGCTATAGGCCGATCCAGCCCCAGGAGTTGCCCAACTGCTTTATCATCGTCACCGACTGCCACCGTCAATTGATCGGCTTTATGGTGCGCAAGATTGAGCGGATCATCGAGTGCGACTGGCGCGATATCACCCCCATGCCCAGCACGTCGGGCAAGAACATCTTTGTATCGGGGGTAACCGACTTCGACAGCAAGCTTATCCAGTTGCTGGACACCGAAATGCTGATCTCCCACATCTTCCCGGTCATGGGCGAGCAGCTCTATGCCGACGTGACCCACGAGGACCAGCAACTGCTGCGCAACCACCGTATCCTGGTGGTGGACGACTCGGCGGTGGCCCGCAAGCAGTTGTCAGACGCCCTCAATTACGCCGGCATTCCTTTTGAATGTTGCGGGGATGGGCGCCGGGCCCTTGGCATGATGCGCGAAGCCGCCGCCACCAATCAGCCTTTCCATATCCTGGTCAGCGACATAGAGATGCCGGGCCTGAACGGTTACGAGCTGACCTTTGAAGTGCGCAGCGATCCCAGGCTGGCGGGCAGCTACGTGATACTGCACACCTCCTTGTCCAGCGAGATGAGCCTGGACCAGGCCCATCAGGTGGGCGCCAACGAGGCCCTTACCAAATTCGACGCCGCCGAGCTGCTGCACGGCATGCTGCGCGGCGCCCTCCATGTCAATAGCGGCACAGTGGTGTCGGGAGTGGCCAGCAAGTTGGTTGACGTCTGAAAAAAGCAGCCCAGGACTGCTTTTTTATCCCTTTAATGAAAAGGTGATGAGCTGGGCCGAGGGGGTCACCCCGACCCTGAAATCCTACGAGCGGCGCACCTTTCGAAAATCACGGCTGCTAAACCAACCTGTCATCCAATCCCCAATGCCCTACTCGCCACCCAGCTAAGGGCGGCCATGGCCTCGCCAACCACGGCATATCACTCTGGTGCTCCAGGTAATAGGCCTGGTTGGTGCTTTCTATGACCGGGATAAGCGGGCAGTGGATCTTCCAATGGCGGCCTTCGGGATAGGGCTTGAGCCTCATGTCCCGCCTGCTCCCTTCATACTGCTCTGCGTCCAGGGTGGTACTGACCTTTTGCGGTTCGCGGCACAGCATAAGCGCCTCCCTTACAGGGGGTTGCTATCGGTCAGGCTTGGCAGCACAAGGGGGCGGGTGCCCCGGCATTGGGGGAAACGGCGACAACCCCAGAAGCGCTCTTGGCTGTTTCTGGCCTTTCTGAGCACCATGGCGCCGCCGCAGGCCGGGCACGGCTGGCCCTGCTCGGCGGCCTTGAGGTTAGCCAGATGCTGCTTGGTGGTGGCCCGGCCCGGCGCCAGGCGCCGCCTCTCAAGGCGACTGGCCAGGGCGCTGACAACAGCGTCTCCAAAACAGGGCTGGTGAAAACCTCGGATATAGATCAGCACCTCGGCGCCGGTGCAGACATTGGCGGGCATGGCAGTCTTGAAGCGGGCGCTGCCCATAAAGGCCACCACGGAATGGACCTGGGTGGCAGGCAGGCCCAATTGGCGGCAGACCGCCAGCACATGCTTGTAATTTTGGCGAAGGGGGTTTTGAAAACGGGTCTTGTGGCGATAGTGCTGCTGGGTCCACTGGGCCTGGTGTTCGCTACCGAAGATCCAGCCGCTGTAGGTCTTGGTCTCAATCACGAAAACCCCGTACGGCGACAATACCAGGTGGTCGATTTGGGTGGTGGAGCCGTCTATGGCCAGGGTCACGTCATGGACCACCAGGTAGCGCTCGTCCAGGTGGCGTGCCAGCAGCCGGGCCAGCTTGCGCTCCCCCTGGGCCCCGGTCAAAGACGCCGGCGCCGGCAGCCGTACCAACAGCCCCAAGGCCAAGGGCAGCAGCAGCCACCAAAGGCTCAGCATGGCAGCGGGCCATGTAACGCCATTAGCAGGCCAGCGGCAAAGGAGGGGGACAGGGGTCTTCTTCCCCTTCAGGCAACCACTGGTTGCACAATTGGCGGCTGCAATCCGCGCCCCAGCCCCAATCGGGCCTTTGCTGGCTCATCTCCGTGGCCAGGCGCAGGTTGTCGGTGCCAAGGTTTTGAATATGCTCGCGAAGCTCGGGGTAGCGCTGAATAAGCTGCTGGGTGCAAGGCATGGGAATGCATCCTGTCATTTCCTGCTTCCAAGCCTAGCCCCTGGGCAAAGCTAGATGTTTGATGCCGGTCAAAAAATCGGCAACAAAAAAGCCCGGCAACGCCGGGCAAGGGGCACTTGGTACCCACAGCAGACTAATGAGGTGCTGGTTGCTTGGGGGCTGGCGGCGCCAGCGACTTGGGGGCCTTGTCATGGTAGAGGGCAAAAAGCAGCGCAAAGTGGTTGTCCTGGCCCTGGATGGGGGGCTGCTTGGCCTGGGGATTTTTAGGCATGGCACCGTCCTCCTGATGATGGGACCAGCCTAACGGCCGCCCGCTGCCCTTTCCTTGACCCAGGTCAGGGGAAAGGCCACTAAAAAAATGCCCGGCAAAGCCGGGCCAATTCCTGTTTCTGAACGAGTCCATCACTAACAGAGATTTCAACATGTCGAACGGCCTAAGCCGCCTAGGCAGGGCCTGGAGAGGAAGCGCTGTTCCGCCTGTCCGTCCTGCCATGGGGTTACTCTAGGACAGAGGCAGCCAGGCTTTTTTGATGCAGGTCATGCCGGGTGCCAAAAGGCCCGAAGCGGCCTCCGGGGCACGCCATTGACCAGAAAGTGGCCAAACGGCCCTAGCTGGGGCCAATACAGGCTAAACGGCCAGCAATCACGGGCCAGTGGTGATTGTTATTGGCTTAGGGGCCTTGTTAAGGTTACAGGCTAACAACGGATTGCCTGCGGGCAACAGGGGCTAGCCCCCATAAACCTGACCATTGAGGGAGAAATCCATGCGTAAGACCTTGATCGCCACCGCCATTGGTGCGGCTCTGGCCTTGAGTGCCTGCTCCAAGGAGCCGGTAGAACAACAAGAAACCACCCAAGTCCAGGCCCAAGCGGCCAAGTCCGAAGCGCCAGCAGTGGCCGCCAGCAACCCGCTGTTCGTTAAAAGCAGCCTGCAATACGAAGCCCCCGAATTCGACAAGATCAAGCTGACCGACTACGTGCCGGCCTTTGAGCGCGGCATGAAAGATCAGCTGGCCGAAGTAGACGCCATCGCCAACAACCCCGAAGCCCCCACCTTTGAAAACACCGTGGTGGCCATGGAAAAAACCGGCGAGATCCTCGGCCGCACCGCCAGCACCTTCTTCAACCTGACTGGCACCATCTCCAACGACGACATTCGTGCCATCCAGTCTGAAATGGCGCCCAAGCTGTCCGCCCACCAGGACAACATCAACCTCAACCCCAAACTGTTCGCACGCATCGAAGCGGTCTACAACAACCGTGACAGCCTGCAAGGGGAAGACAAGCGCCTGGTAGAGATTTACTACAAGCAGTTTGTCCGCGCCGGTGCCAAGCTGGACGAAAGCCAGAAGACCCAGGTTCGTGAGATCAACGGCGAGATTGCCAAACTCACCAACGACTTTGCCCAGAACGTGCTCAAAGCCACCAAAGACGCTGCAGTCGTGGTGGAAGACAAAGCCGAACTGGCCGGCCTGTCCGACGGCGAGATAGCCTCCCTGGCCGCCTCCGGCAAGGCCGCTGGCCAAGACGGCAAGTACGTCATCAACCTGATGAACACCACCCGTCAGCCTATCCTCACCAACCTGGAAAACCGCGCCCTGCGCGAGAAGGTATGGAAGGCTTCCGCCGGCCGCGCCGCCGACATCAACGGCCCCGTTATCCAGCGCCTGACCGCCCTTCGCGCCGACAAAGCCAAGCTGATGGGCTTTGCCACCTGGGCCGACTATGTGCTGGACAACCAGATGGCCAAGACCCCGGCCGCCGTCTTCGAGATGCTCGACGATCTGGCACCCAAGGTCCTGGACAAAGCCAAGGCCGAAGCGGCCGATATCCAAAAGGAAATCAAGGCTGCCGGTGGCGACTTCGAGCTGCAGCCCTGGGACTGGGCCTTCTACGCCGAGAAAGTGCGCAAGGCCAAGTACGACCTGGACGAGAGCCAGATCAAGCCCTACTTCGAGCTGGATAACGTGCTGAAGAACGGCATCTTCTTCACCATGCAGAACCTGTTCGGCATCACTTTCAAAGAGCGCAAGGACCTGCCGGTCTACCACCCTGACGTGCGCACCTTCGAAGTGTTCGACACCGACGGCAGCTCTATCGGCTTCTTCTACGCCGACTACTTTGCCCGTGACGGCAAGCGTGGTGGTGCCTGGATGAACGCCATGGTGGGTCAGAACAACCTGCTGGGCCAAAAGCCGGTTATCGTCAACGTGCTGAACGTGCCCAAGCCCGCCGAAGGCCAGCCTGCCCTGCTGACCTTTGACGAGGCCACCACCATGTTCCACGAGATGGGCCACGCCCTGCACGGCCTGTTCTCCAACGTCAAATACCCGACCCTGGCCGGTACCAGCGTACCCCGCGACTTCGTGGAGTTCCCCTCCCAATTTGAGGAAGACTGGGCCATCAACCCCAAGGTCATCGCCAACTACGCCAAGCACTACCAGACCGGCGAAGCCATCCCGGCTGACCTGCTGAAAAAGGTGCTGGACTCCCGTAAGTTCAATCAGGGTTTTGACAGCCTCGAGTACATCGAGTCCGCCCTGCTGGACATGGAATGGCACAGCTTCCCCGCCGGCACCGACACCGGCACAGTACAAGGTTTTGAAGACAAGGCCCTGGCCAAGCACGGCGTCCAATACGCTGTTATCCCGCCGCGCTACAAGTCTCCCTACTTCAGCCACACCTTTGCCGGTGGCTACAGCGCTGGTTACTACGCCTACCTGTGGACCGAAGTGCTGGCAGCCGACGCCTTTGCCCACATGAAGGCCAACGGCGGCCTGACCCGTGAAAACGGCGACAAGTTCCGCACCGAGATCCTGTCCAAAGGCAACAGCCTCGACCCCATGCAGCAGTACATCAACTTCAAGGGCGCCAAGCCCACCGTTGACGCCCTGCTCAAGCGTCGCGGCCTGGTGGAATAAGCCATACCCGACGACCAAGCCGGCCCCTGGGGCCGGCTTTTTTGTGGCCGGCGGTTAGCAGCAGGTAAACAAAGAAAATCCTCGGTTAAATTTCGGGAAATCAGTAAGTTTTACTTACAAATTCCCAGGTGAAAGCCATCCCAATCTCGGTTAACGGCAATTGTCCCTGGCCGCCCGCTCTTGCTATGGTGCCAAGGCTAACCACTGTTGGCTTCGAACCCCGGCCAAGAACCGAGGGCAAGCCACACCCAAGGGAGATCCCAATGCGCAAGACCCTTATCGCCAGCGCCATAGGCGCGGCCCTGGCCCTCAGTGCCTGTTCCGACAATAAAAAAGATGAAACCACCCAGGTGCAGGCCCCTGCTGCGGAGCAACATGCCATGACCACCAGCAACGTGCTGCTGCAAAAGAGCCCCCTGCAAGACCAGGCGCCCCAGTTCGACAAGATCAAGGCTGCCGACTACGAGCCGGCCTTTGCCGAAGGCATCAAGCAGCATAACGCCGAAATTGCCGCCATCACCAACAACAGCGACGCCCCCAGCTTCGACAACACCATCGTCGCCATGGAAAAAACCGGCGCCCTGCTGACCCGGGTATCCAAGACCTTCTTCAACCTGGCCAGCGTCATCTCCGACGAGCAGTTCCAGCGCATCGAAGCGGACATGGCCCCTAAGCTGTCCGCCCACAGCGACAACATCTACCTCAACCCCAAGCTGTTCGCCCGGGTTGAAGCGGTTTACAACGCCAAAGACAGCCTCAATGCCGAAGATCAGCGCCTGGTCGAGCACTACTACAGCCAGTTCGTCCGCGCCGGTGCCAAGCTGTCCGAGGCCGACAAGGCCAAGATGCGTGAGCTCAACGGCCAGCTGTCCACCCTGTCCACCGACTTTAGCCAGAACATCCTCAAGTCCTTCAAGGACGACGTGATCCTGGTGCAAGACAAGAGCCAGCTGGCCGGCCTGTCCGACAGCGACATCGACACCCTGGCCGCTGCCGCCAAGGCCGCCGGTAAAACCGGTTACCTGATCACCCTGGTCAACACCACCCGCCAGCCGCTGCTGGGCAGCCTGGAAAACCGCGAGCTGCGCAAGACCATCTGGGAAACCTCCTCCAAGCGCGCCATGGCCAGCAACGGCCCGGTACTGGTAAAAATGGCCCAGCTGCGCGCCGAAAAAGCCAAACTGCTGGGTTATGACAGCTGGGCTGCCTACGTGGTGGCCGACCAGATGGCCAAGACCCCTGACGCCGTGTTCGGCATCCTCGACGACCTGGCTCCCAAAGCCGTAGCCAAGGCCAAGGTGGAGGCCGCCGACATCCAGGCCGAGATCACCAAGGAAGGCGGCGACTTCCAGCTGCAACCCTGGGACTGGGCCTACTACGCCGAGAAAGTGCGTAAGGCCAAGTACGACCTGGACGAGAGCCTGACCAAGCCCTATTTCGAACTGAACACCGTGCTTAACGACGGCCTCTTCTACGCCATGGGCAAGCTGTACGGCATCAGCTTCAAAGAGCGCAAGGATCTGCCGGTCTACCACGACGACGTGCGCGCCTATGAGGTGTTCAACCAGGACGGCAGCTCCATTGGCCTGTTCTACCTCGACCCCTATGCCCGTGAAGGCAAAGGCGGCGGCGCCTGGATGGACGAGTTCGTCACCCAGAGCGGCCTGCTGGGCACCAAGCCGGTGGTCTACAACGTGCTGAACATCCCCAAACCCGCCCAAGGCCAGCCCACCCTGCTGACCTTTGACGAAGTGACCACCATGTTCCACGAGTTCGGCCACGCCGCCCACGGCCTGTTCTCCGACGTCAAATACCCCAGCCTGGCCGGCACCGCCACCGCCCGTGACTTCGTGGAGTTCCCCTCCCAGTTCAACGAAGATTGGGACATCAACCCCGACGTCATCAATCACTACGCCAAGCACTACCAGACCGGTGAAGCCATTCCCAAGGAACTGCTGGACAAGGTGCTCGAATCCCACAAGTTCAACCAGGGCTTTGACACCACCGAGTACCTGGCGGCGGCCCTGCTGGACATGGAGTGGCACTCCATCCCCGCCGGCACCGAGATCAAGGACGTTGAGGCCTTCGAACACCAGGCCCTGGCCAAGCACGGCATCGACTACGCGCCGGTACCGCCGCGCTACAAGTCTGCCTACTTCAGCCACGCCTTCTCCGGCGGCTACAGTGCTGGCTACTACGCCTACCTGTGGACCGAAGTGTTCGCGGCCGACGCCTTTGCCCACATGACCGACAACGGCGGCCTGACCCGGGGCAACGGTGACAAATTCCGCAAGGAGATCCTGTCCAAAGGCAACAGCCAGGACCTGATGCAGGACTACATCAACTTCAAGGGCGCCAAGCCCACCACAGACGCGCTGCTCAAGCGCCGTGGCCTGGTCGACTAAGCTCCACCCGCTAAAAAGGGCGCCGCAAGGCGCCCTTTTTCGTTACACTGCTGCTCCCCTGCCCTGCAACAGTGCCGCCATGATCATTCGTTCCCGCCCCCAGCGTCTGCTGACCATGCTGCTCTCCAATAAAGGTTCTGTCCTCAAAAGCATCCGTGGGCGCCTGGCCCTGGTGTTGCTGGTGGCCCTGCTGGTCACCCTGGGGGGCGGCTGGCTTTACCATTACAAGGTCACCCTGACCTTCTCCCCTTTCTTGCTGATGGGCCTGCCGCTGGCCATTTTCCTCGGCTTTCGCAACTCGGTCAGTTACGACCGCTTCTGGGAAGGGCGCAACCTCTGGGGTGAGCTGCTGATTGTCTCCCGTAACCTGGCGCGCCAGGCCCTTTCCCTGCCGCCGGCGGTAGACCAGGCCCAGGCCAAGGGCCAGGTTTACCGGGTGCTGGCCTTTGTCTATGCCCTAAAAGATCACCTGCGCGGCGGCGCCAAGACCGATTTAAGCGCCCTGCTGCCCGCTGAGGAACTGGCCGCCGTCGAGGCCAGCCCCAACAGGCCCAATGCCCTGCTGCTGGGCATTGCAAAAAGCTATGCCGCCCTTAGCCACCAGGGCCAGATAGCCCCGGATCTGATGGCCCGTATCGATGACCAGATCACCCGCCTTTCCTATATCCTCGGCGGCTGTGAGCGCATCAAAAGTACCCCCATTCCCTATTCCTATCTGCTGCTGCTGCACCGCACCGTGTTCGTCTACTGCCTGCTGCTGCCCTTTGGCCTTATCGACACCGTCGGCTACCTGACCCCGGTGGTGGTATTGGTGCTGGCCTACACCTTCTTTGGCCTCGACGCCCTGGGGGACGAGATTGAAGACCCTTTCGACGCCGACCCCAACGACTTGCCTCTGGACGCCATCAGCCGCAATATCGAGATAAACCTCAAGGCCCTGCTGGGAGAAAGCCCCCTGCCGGCGCCCCTGGAGCCCAAGGACAGAGTGCTGCTATGACCCCCGCCATCGTGCTGCTGCAAAAAACCGGTACCCCCCATCAGGTGCTGAGCTACCAGCACGATCCCAAGGCGCCGGCCTACGGCCTGGAGGCGGCCGACACCCTGGGCCTGCCCTATGGGGAAGTGTTCAAAACCCTGCTGGCACGCCTGGACAGCGGCAAGCTGGTGGTGGCCCTGGTACCGGTGGACAAACAGCTGGACCTGAAATTGCTGGCCAAGGCGGCCGGGGCCAAAAAAGCCGAGATGGCGCCCCCCGCCGAGGCAGAAAAGGCCACCGGCTACGTGGTGGGAGGCATCAGCCCCCTTGGCCAGAAGAAGAGCCTGCCGCTGTTTTTGGACGCCAGCGCCGGGGACCTGGCCGCCATCCATGTCAGTGCCGGGCGGCGCGGCCTGGAAGCCACCCTGGCCCCCCTCGACCTTTGCCGCCTGACCCGGGGCCAACTGGCGCCTTTGGCCAAGTAGCCGTTGTTGTTTTATTTCACCACTTCTGCAAAATCATCCCCTTCCTAGACCGCATACCTCAAAAAAGTACGTTATCTTACAAAAGGGCCCGCTCCCTGAAAGGAGCGCCATGGCTCCTCTACACTTAATAGCCAGCCTCCAAGAGACCGACACCATGGCCACAGCGACACCCCAGCCGCCTTCCCAGGCCCTGCCCCACAGCCCCCGGCAATACCGTTTGGCGCTGGTAGCCCTGACTTCGCTGTTCTTCATGTGGGGCTTTATCACCTGCCTTAACGACATCCTCATTCCCCACTTAAAGAACGTCTTTAACCTCAACTACACCCAGTCGATGCTGATCCAGTTCTGCTTTTTCGGGGCCTACTTTGTGGTGTCCCTGCCGGCCGGGGATCTGATCAAACGCATCGGCTACAAGTGGGGGCTGGTACTGGGGCTGGTGCTGGCGACCCTGGGCTGCGTGCTGTTCATACCGGCAGCCAGCCTCAAAGTCTACGGCCTGTTTTTGGGGGCTCTGTTTATCCTGGCCAGCGGCGTCACCCTGCTGCAAGTGGCGGCCAACCCCTATGTGACAGTGCTGGGCAACCCGCAAACCGCCTCTTCCCGGCTGACCCTGACCCAGGCTTTTAACTCCCTTGGCACCACAGTGGCCCCCTGGTTCGGCGGCCTCTTGATCCTGGGAGCAGCCACCAGCGATATCAGCGGCCTTACCCAGGAGCAGATCGCCAGCCTGCGCCTGTCGGAAGCCGAAGTGGTGAAGTTTCCCTACCTGCTGCTGGCCAGTACCTTCTTGCTGCTGGCCGCCCTCTTTGCGGTCTTGAAATTGCCCGATGTGGCCGCCGAGGAATCGGAGCAGGCCCTGGCCGGTTCCGCCGCCCTGGGGTCGGCCTGGCAGTATCCGCACCTGGTGATGGGGGCCGTGGGTATCTTCGTGTACGTGGGGGCCGAGGTGAGCATCGGCTCCTTACTGGTCAACTTCCTGGGAGAGCCGCAGATAGCAGGCCTGGGGGAAGCCGAGGCCGCCGACTACGTGGCTTACTACTGGGGCGGCGCCATGGTGGGGCGGTTCCTGGGCGCCTTGGTGATGCGCCAGGTAGGTGCCGGCACGGTATTGACCTTCAACGCCCTGGCGGCGGTGGGGCTGCTGCTGGCCACAGTGCTGGGCAGCGGCAGCCTGGCCATGTGGGCGGTGCTGGCGGTGGGGCTTTGCAATTCCATCATGTTTCCCACCATCTTCAGCCTGGCCCTCAAGGGCCTGGGCCGGCATACCAGCCAGGGCTCGGGGGTGCTGTGCCTGGCCATCGTTGGCGGCGCCATCATACCTGTGCTGGTGGGGGCCATGGCCGACGTGCTGGGCCTGCAGCAGGCCTTCGCCCTGCCCATAATCTGCTACCTCTTTATTGCCTTCTACGGCCTGCGCGGCTCAGTGCCCAAGGCCTGAGCCCTGGCATTTGGTAGTTAATTTTCACCAAAGCCAACCGTTTGCCCGATCCGCTCAACCCCCCGACGGAACCACTCGGGCATTTGTTCGTTAGTTTACGTCAAAGTCATTTTGACAGGCCTCAGACCTGCCACCAGAATCCCTCCACCTTCCCCAGCCAGGGGCCGGGCCTTGAGGCCCACCAATAACAACACCATAAAGAGGTTTGCACGCCATGGCCGGAGCACTTCCAAACACTGCCCAAGCCACATCGCAGGAACACCAGGGTTACACCTTTGCCCTGACCTCCATGACCTTCCTGTTCTTCATGATGGGCTTTATCACCTGTCTTAATGACATCCTGATCCCCCACCTCAAGAACGTGTTCAGCCTGAACTACACCCAGGCCATGCTGATCCAGTTCTGTTTCTTCGGTGCCTACTTCGTGGTGTCCTACCCGGCCGGCGCCCTGGCCCGGCGCCTGGGCTACAAATGGGCCCTGGTGATAAGCCTGGTGGTGTCTGCCATCGGCTGCCTGCTGTTTATCACCGCCGCCAGTTATCGGGTGTACGAGCTGTTCCTTGGCGCCCTCTTTATCCTGGCCAGCGGTGTCACCACCCTGCAGGTGGCGGTCAACCCCTATGTCACGGTGCTGGGCAAGCCGGAAACCGCCTCTGCGCGGCTGACCCTGAACCAGGCCTTTAACTCCCTTGGCACCACCCTGGCCCCCACTTTTGGCGCCATGTTGATCCTCGGTGCCGCCACCGCCGACTTTACCGGCCTGAGCCAGGAGCAGGTTACCGCCCTTCGCCTGAGCGAAGCGGACGCCGTGAAGTTCCCCTACCTGCTGCTGGCCAGCACCTTCTTGGTACTGGCCGCCGTGCTGGCCTACCTCAAGCTGCCGGACATGCGCGAGCAGGACAATGCCGCTGCCGCCCAGGCTTCCCAAGGCGGCTCCGCCTGGCAATACCGTCACCTGGTGCTGGGTGCCCTGGGCCTGTTCGTCTATGTAGGCGCCGAAGTGAGCATCGGCTCTTTGCTGGTCAACTTCCTGGGTGAAGCCAACATTGCCGGCCTGGCCGAAGCCGACGCCGCCCATTACGTGTCTTACTATTGGGGCGGTGCCATGGTGGGCCGCTTTATCGGCTCGGCAGTGATGCGCCAGGTAGGTGCCGGCAAGGTGCTGGCCTTCAATGCCCTGGCTGCCGTGTTGCTGCTGGCTGCCGCCGTGCTGGGCAACGGCGCCCTGGCCATGTGGGCGGTGCTGGCGGTGGGCCTGTTCAACTCCATCATGTTCCCCACCATCTTCAGCCTGGCCGTCAAGGGCCTGGGCCACCACACCGCCCAGGGTTCGGGCATCTTGTGCATGGCCATTGTCGGTGGCGCCATAGTGCCGCTGCTGGTGGGGGTGGCCGCCGACAATCTGGGCATCCAGTTGGCCTTTGCCCTGCCCATCCTTTGCTACCTGTACATCGCCTTCTACGGCCTCAAGGGCTCCCAAACCGCCTAAGCCCCTCACTCCATCTCAAAGCCGGCAGCCCTTGCCGGCTTTTTAATGCCTCCAGATTGTAATTATTCTCAATTGCGTATACATTGATTTCCATGTTTACGGAGGTGCCAGTGAAAGATGACAGCAAGTCCCAGGTGGTGTCGGTGCGCCTGAGCGCCGAACAGCTGGAGTTTCTCAACCGCCTTAAGGCGGAGATGGAAGGCGACCTGGAGGCCGAGGTGAGCATGGCCACAGTGGTGCGCCGTATCCTCAGCCGTTACATCAGCAAGCATCAGCAGCACAGGGGCGACGATCGCCTGCGCCGCCTCGAAGCCCTGGAACAACGGGTAGCCATACTGGAAGCCAAATGGGAGGACCGCCATGAGTAACAGACCGGCGCCGCGCCTGGTCGAGGTGCACAGCAGCCAGCGCCTGACCCCCAACATGCAGCGGCTGGTACTGACCGGCCCAGCCCTTTTGGGCTTTCCCGAAGGCCAGGAAGGGGCCAACCTCAAACTGCTGCTGCCAAGACCAGGGGAGGCGGTACCTGACCTGGACTCCTTCCCCCAGGGGCCTAACAGGCCGGTAGTGCGTACCTATACGGTGCGCCACTACCACAAGGCCAGCAACCAGCTGACCATCGACTTTGCCCTGCACGGGGAGCACGGCGGCCCGGCCAGCCGGTTTGCCCTGACCGCCAAACCGGGGGACAAGGTGGGTATCGCCGGCCCCGGCCCCCTGAAACTCACCGATCTGGACGCCGAGCATTTCCTCTTTGCCGCCGATATGAGCGCCCTGCCCGCCGCCGCCGGCATCCTCGAGTCCCTGCCGGCCACGGCCAAGGGCCATGCGGTGTTCGAGATCACCAGCCCTGAGGACCGCTACCCCATAGCGGCCCCGGCTGGCATCCACATTCATTGGCTGTGCCACCCTGAGCCCCAACAGCCGAGCCTTGGCCAGTTGGAAGCCATCCGCGCCCTGCCCTGGCCTCAAGGGAGCCTGAGTATTTTCGTGGCAGGGGAAGGCTCGGCGGTGCGGGCCATACGCCGCTTCTTATTGGACGAGCGCGACATTGCCCGCAAGGCCATGTACGCCAGCCCTTACTGGAAAATTGGCCTCACCGAGGACCAGCACCAGGTGCAGAAGAAAACCGAAAGCGATTAAAAAAGCCCGGCTTGGCCGGGCTTTTTATCAGGTGCGAAAGCGCACCACCAATTCGTGCATACCCCCCGACACCTGTTGCAGGCGCTGGATATTGCTGGCGGCGTCTTTGGCGCTGTTGAGGCTGTTGTCTGCAAGCCCCGAAATGGTGGTGACCTGGCGGTTAATTTCCTCGGCTACATGGGCCTGCTCTTCCACGGCCGTGGCCATCTGCATGGACATGGCGGCGATGGCCCCCACCACCTCGGCTATCTCGTCGAGCATGGTCTCGGTCTGCTGAACCTGGCCAAGGCCCGCCTCGGCGCCGGCCCGGCCGCTTTCGGCCACCTCCACGGCATTGCGGGCCCGGCGGGTCAGTTCGTCGATGATCTGGTGAATTTCCTTGGTGGAGTCCTGGGTCCTCTTGGCCAGTTGCCGTACTTCATCGGCCACCACCGCAAAACCGCGCCCCTGATCCCCGGCCCGGGCCGCCTCGATGGCGGCGTTGAGGGCCAACAGGTTGGTCTGCTCGGCTATCTGTTCGATGATCTGGGCAGCCTGGGCAATGCGATCGCTTTGCTCAGACAAGGCCTCCACCGAGGCACTGATGCTGTCCACCGTGTCCTTAAGCTGGGCTATGGCCTGGCGGGTGGTGCCGGCTGTGTCGCGGCCCTTGCGAGCCAGGGCGGTTGACGCATCGGCTTTGTCGGCCGTTTCCTGCACGTGCTGGGACACCTGGTTGATGGTGGTGGTCATCTGGTGCATGGCCGCCGCCACCTGTTCGGTTTCCTGCTGCTGGCGCTGCATCTCCTGGCTGGCCGCCTGGGCCTGGTTGAGCCCGGCCTGGGACTGGCGAGACACCTCCGCCGAGGCATCCTCGATGCGGGTCAAGATGGTATCGAGATGGGCCTTGGTACTGAGGATACGTACCTTGAGTTCCCCCAGCAGGGCCTTGTCGTCGGTATAGCTTTGCACCGCAAGGGGATGGCAAAAAGCCTGGCCCAGCAGCTGGTTAAGGGTATTGAGGGTGCGCTGGCGACTGACACTGACCCAGCCGCCGTAGGCCAACAGGGTGGCCAGCAGCAGGGCTTCGGACAAGCCGTTGTTACCGGCCAGGTAGAGGCCGGCGATCAGCCCCAGGGCCAAACCAAGGGCCAATACCTGGGGCGGTACCTTAAGCCAGGGCTCGGTGCGCTTGCCGGCATTGAGTTTGCCGTAGAGGGATTCGGCCCTAGCCACCTCTTCCCGGGACGGGCAACTGCGTACCGACTCAAAACCCACCACCTTGCCCTGTTCGGTGACGGGGGTGACGTAGGCGTTGACCCAATAGTGGTCGCCGTTCTTACAGCGGTTTTTCACCAAACCCATCCAGGGTTTTCCGGCCTTGAGGTGCTCCCACATGATCTTGAAGGCCGCCGGCGGCATGTCCGGATGGCGCACCAAGTTGTGGGGCTGGCCCAGCAGTTCGCTGCGCTCAAAGCCGCTGACCTCCACAAAGGCCTCGTTGCAATGGGTAATGATACCGCGCAAGTCGGTAGCGGAAATGAGCTTGGCACCGGGAGCGAAGGTGCGCTCCTTGCCGGTGACGGGGAGATTTTGTCGCATGGCCACAACCTTCCTGGGAAAGAGGACGTCCTTGTTATCGGCCTGTTAACGACAAGAATTTAGGCCTTTATGGCCCCGGCATGCCGGGGCCTTGTCTGCTTTGGTTATAGCACAGCCTTCCAGGCCGGCTCGGGGAGCAGGTAAAGACCGGGGGCGGCCTGGGCGCCGGCACCGACGATATGGCCTATGCCGCTGGCCATCACCGCCAGGGTCACGTCAAAGGCGTTGAGGCTGTCGCCGTAGCCGGCGGTGAGGTTGAACATGGAACCGTCGGCCAGCAGGTAGAGGGTCTTGCCGGGCAGCCGGTAGGCGTCCACATAGGGCATGGGCTGGCTGTGGGGGTGCTGTTTGAGGAAGGCCAGTTCCACTTCCTGGGCCACATGGCCGACGTTGAGGATAAAGGCGCCGTCTTTCATGGCTGCCAGGTGGCGGGCGCTCAGTACTCCTTTGGCACCGGTGGCGGTGGCGATGACGTCTGCCCCCTTGACCGCCTCGGCCAGATCCACCACAGGCCAGCCATCGTAGCGGGCCTGCAAGGCCCGGGCCGGGTCCAGCTCTGCCACCTGCACCTGGCCTCCATAAGCTTTGGCCGACGCCGCCACTCCCTGACCCACCAGACCATAACCTATGACCACCACGGTTTTTTCATGGAGGGTCAGGTGGGTGGTCTGGAAGAAGGTGTGCCAGGCGGTCAGGCCCACCATATGGCGGTTATGGAGCCCCTCTTTTACTGGCAGATCGTCCCAGTTAAAGATGGGGTAACGGGGGCTGACACCGCCCAGACGGCTGATCCCCGAACCGGTGGCCTCCAGGCCGGCGACAATGGCCGGACCCTGCTCGCGCTGATGCAAGCGGGTGGTGAGGTCGGCCCCCATCTCGCACAGGTGGGTAGGTTGCCAGGCCAGGGCCTGGTCGAAAGAGGCTGACCAGTCGGCGTCGCTCATGTCCCGCCAGGCATGGGCCTGGGCCCCTTTTGCCACCAGGTAGGCCACCACATCGTCCTGCACCGTGGTGGGGTTGCAGGTGGTCAGGAACACCTGGGCCCCCTTGTCCAACAGACCGGCCACCAGGGGGGCCATCTTCAGATCCAGGTGCATGTTGCAGGCCAGGCGCACCTGGCTCAGATCCCCCAGGGCCTCAACGGCGGCCCTGGTGCGGGGCATATGCAGGCTGGCCCAGGCCAGCTCGGCGGCAAAATCCTTGTACATCTTGGTTTTCCGACAACGAGTAAAGGGCCATTTTCCCTCAAGGAAGGGCGGCTGTTAAGAGCGGCGTGGCAATGGGGAAAGATTGTGCAGGCGCCGTTATTGGCCCCGGCCTTGCGTGTTTTTTCAGTGCCAAGACAATGACACTGAGGAGAACATCATGAACAGCACCCTGAGCACCACCCTGAACCAGCGCCCCCTGTCCTGGCAGGAAGCGGCCAAGCCCCAGGGCCAGGCACTGCCAGCGGCCGAAAGCCAAGCGACCCTGCAAAGCCAGGCCAGCACCAGCGACACCCTGAGCCTGTCCGCCGACGCTCTTGCCCAGTCCAAGGCGGCCAAGGCCCAGCAGCAAGGCCTGGCCCCGTCCAAAGCCATCAGCACCTACCAGCACTATGCTGGCCTAAAAGGCTAAAGCGGCAAGACCTTGCCTGTTAAAAAGCCCGGCATTGCCGGGCTTTTTCGTCAGTAGCGGGGCCAGCCTGCGCTGTCCCAGTTCAGCTTGCTGATCAACAGCTTGGCATTGCCGTTGTCGCTGGCGTCGTAAGCGTGGCGGACTATGACACCGTTGCCGACCAGGTCCTGGCCCCCTGGCCCTACCCATTGGCTGTTGCCGCCGTCCAGCAGGCTGCCGCCGCCATTCATCATGTCCACCCCGTTCTTGTCCAGGTAAGGGCCGGTGATGCTGGTACTGCGCCCGTAGCGGATCTGGTAGGTGCTGTCGGTGCCGGCGCAGCAGACCCCTGTAGAAACAAAGAGATAGTAATAGCCACTACGGTAAGTGATGGAGGGGGCCTCGATGCCGCCGGTGCGGCTGGCCAGGCTGTAGAGGCTGCCGCTGGGTTTCATGGTGCTGGCGTTGAGGCGCGTGAGCTTGATGCCGCTGCTCCAAGAGCCCAGCACCAACCAGGGTTTGTTGTCTTTGTCGATCACCAGATCCGGATCGATGGCGTTGTAGCTGCTGCTGGCCGTGGTGTTGAGCACCAGGCCCTGATCGGTCCAGCTGTCACTGGCCAGGCTGGGGGCCGACAGCAGGCCGATGGCCGATACCCTGGAGCCGAAGGTGGATATGGAATAGTAGAGCCAGACCTTGCCGTTGTAGGCTTTGACATCCGGTGCCCAGACGTCGATCCCTTCCTGATCCGGTACATAGTTCTTCCACCACCCCAGGCCGTCTGGCAATACCGACGGCAGGGGCTCCCAGTTCAGGCCACCGTCGAAGGAAACCTTGCGATAGATGCCGGGGCCCGTCTGGAATTCGTACCAGGTGCCGTTTTCGGCCATGGCGGTGGGGTCATGGGTGCCCAGGTTGCCGGACAGGGGCCAATGGTAGGCATTGCCGGTGTCCAGGGACTCGAAAGACCAACGCTGAATGTCCAGGCCGTTGTCGGTCCATTGGGAGACATTGGCACCGTCACTGCTGTCCCAGTTGTAGACTTCCATGGCCTTGCCGGTGTGGACATTGACCACCTTGAAGGTGCCGTCCCCCTGATCGGTCAGCAGCCATTGTTGGATAGCCAGGCCGTTGCTGGCCCATTGGCTGATATTGGCGCCGTCACTGTTATCCCAGCCATAGACTTCCGCCGCACCGCCGCCAGCCTGGTTAACCAGCCGGTAGCGGCCGTCTCCCAGGTAGTTGACCTGCCAGTGCTGGTTGCTGGCCCCGGTCTGGCTGTATTGGATGATGTTGGTGCCGTCGGCGGCATTGCCGTTGACCAGGTCCAAGACCTTGCCGGTGGCCTTGTTGCGGATCACATAGGTGCCGTCCTCGATTGGTTGGATGGCCGAGGCGGCCAGGGGCAGGCAAAGCAGCCCCAAGGCGAGTTTTCTGCTGAACATAAGATTGTCCTTGTTGTGTTTGTATTGCCGCCCTTGGGCGGTCACGACTTGCCGGCTCCTACATCCCCCTAGGTGCCGGTAATTGAATTATCGTAATACAAAAACAACAAAATGCGATCACCCCCTGGCGGGATCAAAAAAGGCGCCCCTGGGGGCGCCTTTTCAGCGGCTGAATCGCACCACCAGTTCTTCGAGCCGGTCGGACACGTCCCGCAGGTGGCGCACCGTGCCCGCCGAGGCCTTGGCCTCAGTCAGGCTGGTGTCGGCCAGGCTGGCGATGGTCACCACCTGACGGTTGACCTCTTCGGCCACATGGGCCTGCTCTTCCACGGCGGTGGCCATCTGCATGGACATGTCGGCAATGCTGCCCACCGCTTCGGAGATCCCCAGCAGCATGGACTCCGCTTCTTCCACCTGCTCCAGGCCCTGCTCGGCATCGGTACAGCCGGTCTCGGCGCTGGCCACCGCCTGGCGGGCCTTTAAGGTCAGCTCACTGATGATCTGGTGGATTTGCTGGGTAGACTCCTGGGTGCGCCTGGCCAATTGCCGTACTTCGTCGGCTACCACCGCAAACCCCCTGCCCTGTTCCCCGGCCCTGGCCGCTTCGATAGCGGCGTTAAGGGCCAGCAGGTTGGTCTGGTCGGCAATTTGCTCGATCATCTGGGCCGCCGAGGCAATGCTGTTGCTCTGGGCCGACAGGGCGGTGACGGCCTGGCCTATGTCGTCCACCGACACTTTGAGCTTACCTATGGCGCTTCTGGTGGTGCCCGCCACCCGGCGGCCCTGCTCGGCCAGGCGATTGGCTTCTTCGGCCTTGCCGGCCGTGGCCTGCACATGGGACGACACCTCCCCTATGGTGGTGGTCATCTGATGCATGGCCGCTGCCACCTGCTCGGTTTCCCGCTGCTGGCGCTGCATCTGCTCGGCAGATTGCTCCGACTGGTTAAGTCCCAGCACCGACTGGCGGGCCACTTCGGTGGCGGCGTCGCGGATGCGGGTCAGCACCGTATCCAGGTGGGCCTGGGTGCTGAGGATCTTGACCTTAAGGTTGCCAAGCAGGGGGTCGTTGGCGGTGTAACTGAGTACGGCCACCTTGTGGCTGAAGGCGGCCGGCAACAAGGCGCTCAACTCGCGGAAAATGGCGTTGCGCTGCAGCCGGCTCCACAGGCCATAGCCTGCCAGGGTGGCCAGCAGGGCCAGTTCGGAAGCACCAGGCCAGCCGGTGGCATAGAGCCCACCGGACAAGGCCAGGCCCAGCCCCAGGCCCAGCAGCTGGGGTTCAAGGTGCCAGGCACTGGGTGGGCGGCCATCACGGATACGCCGGTACAGTGCCTCGGCCCTGGCCACTTGCTCGCGGCTGGGGCAGCTGCGCACCGACTCGTAACCCACCAATCGGCCTTGCTCTGTGATGGGAGTAACGTAGGCGTTGACCCAGTAGTGATCGCCGTTCTTGCAGCGGTTTTTCACCAGGCCCATCCAGGGCTTACCTGCCTTGAGATGTTCCCACATCACCTTGAAGACGGCGCTGGGCATGTCTGGGTGGCGGACCAGATTGTGGGGTTGGCCAATCAATTCGTCCCGGCTATAGCCGCTGACGGCAACGAAGGCGTCGTTGCAATGACTGATATGGCTGCTCAGATCGGTGGTGGAGATCAGTTTGGTGTTAGGGCTGAAAGTCCTTTCCTTCCCTGTCACCGGCAGGTTCTGTCGCATGATTACTACTCGGATAAGACGCCATTATTTAACGACAGGCGACCTACAAACTGAAAGGGCTTAGCAACCGTTTGCCGAGGGATTGAACAAAGCGGTCAAAAGGCCGCCAGTCAGTGCTGGTGGCGGCAGTTGCTACAGTGGCCGTGGATCTCCAGGCCCTTGTCGGCCATTTCGAAATCCAGGCGCGCCGATTGCTCTTC
Source organism: Gallaecimonas xiamenensis 3-C-1 (assembly GCF_000299915.1). Classification (NCBI taxonomy): domain Bacteria; kingdom Pseudomonadati; phylum Pseudomonadota; class Gammaproteobacteria; order Enterobacterales; family Gallaecimonadaceae; genus Gallaecimonas; species Gallaecimonas xiamenensis. Next base: position 63,649 of record NZ_AMRI01000001.1, on the reverse strand, counting down.
CAATACGTCCAGCAGCTTGGCCGGCACCGGAATTTCGTCCACATGGCCACAGCCGTCGCAGATCAGGAACTGGGCGGTGTGGTGTTGGTGCTGATGGCTGCATAGCACAAAGCGGTTGGCAGAATCGAGCTTGTGCACCAGCCCCAGTTCCATAAAGAACTCCAGGGCCCGGTAGACGGTGGCAGGCTTGGGATTGGGGTGCACCGACTTGATGGCGTCCAGCAACTCGTAAGCGGTCACAGGGCCGGTTTGATCGGCCATCACCGCCAGCACGTCGGCACGTTGCGCTGTCCACTGGCGGCCCGACTGGCGGCAGCGATCTTCGGCTTCACGGAGCAGTTGGCTGGTTTGGCGTTTCATGGGGTCAGTGTCGGTCGTGGCGATGGGGGCTATTATCAGCCCAAAGCTCCCGGCTTCACAACCTGCGACGGGTGTCATCCAAAAATAGCTTTGTAAGCAAGCATTTAGCCTTCTCTGTTGCGCCGCCCTGCCCTGTTGGCCCGGCAACCGGCCCGCTAGATTTAGCCCACACCACGTTTCTCCCTGGTGTTGGGACTTCCGTCTGCCATGGATGGCTTTTTTTCGGCGAAAGGTCCGGCGCTACGGACAAAACCCCTGCCAAACCCCCACTTTTGCGCGACAATAGCCCCTTCATACCAAGGAGCTGTTATGTCCATCGACGACGCCATCGACTGGGGCTACGAGCTGTTTCTGGCCAAGGCCGCCGACCACCTGCCACCGGAAGACGTGGTGGATATCACCCTGGAATTCGAAGAGCGGGGCGCCGTTGAAGCCGTGCTGCCCGGTGCCCAATGGATCCAAGAACTGGGCGGCCCCTTCGCCGCCGACAATTACACCGAGATCCAGGTCGGCCTGCTGGACGAGCAGGACGAGTTCGAAGTGATCCATTGCCGCATCCTTATCGCCCTTGACGGCAGCCAGCCCCCCCGTTTTATCTGGAAGTCATGACATTCAGTGCCCCTATCCGCACCCATGTGCTGACCGGTTTCCTCGGTACCGGTAAAACCACCGCCATCCGCCACCTGTTGGCCCACAAACCCCAGGGCCAGAAATGGGCGGTACTGGTCAACGAATTTGGCGAAGTGGGCATAGACGGTGCCCTGCTGTCCGACACCGGCGCCGCCATCCGCGAAGTGCCGGGGGGCTGTATCTGCTGCGCCCAGGGCCTGCCCATGCAGGTGGCCCTGAACCAGCTTATTCGCGAGCAGCGCCCCGACCTGCTGCTGATCGAGCCCACCGGCCTTGGCCACCCTGCCAGCCTGGTCCAGCAGCTAAGCGCCAGCCAGTACCAGGGGGTGTTGGCCCTGGGCGCTACCCTGACCCTGGTCAATCCCCAGGCGCTCTTTGACAACCGCTATCTCACCAACGACACCTTCTGCCAGCAGTTGGCCCTGGCGGACCTGCTGGTGTTCAACAAGACCGACTTGGCCGCCTGCCCGGACAAAGCCGAGGCTTTTGCCAAGGCCGACAGCCTGGGGCTGACCCCAAACCGCCTATGGCTCAGCCAGGGCCAGGTGCCCCCTGCTGCCCTGGATACTGCGGCCAGGCCGGTGGCGCAAAAGCTGGCCCAAACGCCGGCCCAGGCGGTGGACAGCGTGCTGCCCGCCAGCCTCAGCGTGCCCGAAGGCGAGCTTTTTATCAGCCGCAGCCAGCAACAGGACGGCGTCCATAGCCTGGGGCTGCTGTTCGCCCCCGGCTGCGTCTTCGACTTTCGCGAGCTTTGGTTCCTGTTCAGCGCCTTCGATGTGCTGCGCTTAAAGGCGGTGATGATGACCGAAAAGGGCATGATGGCCTTTAACGCCGTGGACGGCGCCTTGGCCATCACCGAGCTTGGGGTGGACGGCGACAGCAAAGTGGAACTTATCGACCTTGAGGCTCTGGACGCCGAGGCCCTGGAACAAGGGCTCAGGGCCGCTCTGCTACCGGCTTGAGCCCATAAAAAAGCCGGCCCTTGGGCCGGCAAAACACAGGTTAGCTCCGTTAACCCTGTCAGTGCGCAGTCTGTTTGCGGGCGCGGCGACGTTCCACCAGTTTGCGGATCACCACGTAGAACACCGGGGTCAGCATCAGGCCGAACAGGGTCACCCCTATCATCCCCGAGAACACCGCGACCCCCATGGCCTGGCGCATTTCGGCGCCGGCGCCGCTGGAGATCACCAAGGGCACTACCCCCATGATGAAAGCCATGGACGTCATCAGGATGGGGCGCAGGCGCAGGCGGCAGGCTTCCAGTACCGCCTCGACGATACCCTGGCCGTGGTGCTCTTCCTGCTCCTTGGCAAATTCGACGATGAGGATGGCGTTCTTACAGGCCAAGCCCACCAGCACGATAAGGCCTATCTGGGTGAAGATGTTGTTATCCCCTCCTTGCAGCATCACCCCCAGCATGGCGCTAAGCAGCGTCATGGGGACGATAAGGATGATGGCCAGCGGCAGCGACCAGCTCTCGTACTGGGCCGCCAGTACCAGCAGCACCAACAGGATAACCAAGGGGAACACCAGGTAGCTGGTGTTGCCGGCCAGGATCTGCTGGTAGGTCAGCTCGGTCCACTCGAAGGTCATGCCGTTGGGCAGGTTCTGCGCCAGCAGCTTCTCGATGGCCGCCTGGGCCTGGCCGCTGCTGAACCCCGGCGCCGGGCCACCGTTGATCTCGGCGGTGGGATAGCCGTTGTAGTGCATCACCCGGTCCGGGCCGGCGGTCTGGCTCAGGGTCACGAAGCTGCCCAGGGGCACCATGTCACCCTTGTCGTTACGCACCTTGAACTGGCGGATGCGCTCTGGGTCCTGGCGAAACTCGGGGCCGGCCTGGGCGCTGACCTGGTAGGTACGGCCAAAGCGGTTGAAGTCATTGACATAAAGCGAGCCCAGGTAGACCTGCAGGGTGTCGAAGATGCTGGGCAGGGCGACCCCATGGGTCATGGCCTTTTCCCTGTCCACGTCCACGTCCAGTTGCGGCACGCTCACCTGGAAGCTGGAGAACACCCCGGCCAGTTCCGGCGTCTGCCAGGCCTGCTGCACTATGCCCTGGGTCTGCTTGTAGAGCTCCTCAAAGCCCAGGCTGCCTCTGTCTTCCACCTGCAGGCGAAAGCCCCCTATGGTACCCAGGCCCTGCACCGGCGGCGGCGGGAAGATGGCGATATAGGCTTCTTTTATCTGAGCGAACTCGGCGTTGAGCTGGGCAGCGATGGCCGCCGCCGACAGGCTGGGATCGGTCCGCTCGGCAAAGGGCTTGAGCGGGGTAAAGACGATGCCGCTGTTGGGGCTGTTGGTAAAGCCGTTGATGGACAGGCCAGGGAAGGCTACCGAGTTGGCGACCCCGGGGTGCTTCATGGCGATCTCGCTCATCTTGCGAATAACCGCCTCGGTGCGGTCCAAGGTGGCGGCGTCCGGCAACTGGGCAAAGGCCACCAGGTACTGTTTGTCCTGGGCCGGCACGAAACCGGTGGGCACCTTGTTGAAGCTGTAGCCGGTCAGGGCCAACAGGCCGCCGTACACCACCAGGGTGATGGCGCTGCCACGGATAAGCTTGCGCACCCCGAACACATAGCTGCCCGACGCCTTGTTGAAAAAGCGGTTAAAGGGGCGGAACAGCCAGCCAAACAGGGCGTCGATGATGCGGGTCAGCCTGTCCTTTGGGGCGCCGTGGGGCTTTAACAGGATGGCCGCCAGGGCCGGGCTCAAGGTCAGGGAGTTAAAGGCCGAGATAAAGGTGGAAATGGCAATTGTCAGGGCGAACTGGCGGTAGAACTGGCCGGTCAACCCGGAGATAAAGGCGGTAGGCACAAAGACCGCCGCCAGCACCAGGGCGGTGGCGATAATGGGGCCAGTGACCTCGCGCATGGCCTGCTGGGTGGCCTCCAAGGGCCCCTTGCCAAGGGCGATGTTGCGCTCCACGTTCTCCACCACCACTATGGCGTCGTCCACGACGATGCCTATGGCCAGCACCATGCCAAAGAGGCTAAGGGCGTTTAGGGAGAAGCCGAACAGGTACATCACCGCGAAGGTACCCACCAGGGACACGGGCACTGCCACCAGGGGAATGATGGAGGCGCGCCAGGTCTGCAGGAACAGCACCACCACCAGCACCACCAGTACTATGGCTTCCAAGAGGGTGTGGGCTACCGCTTCGATGGAGCCGCGCACGAACACCGTCGGGTCGTAGACGATGTCGTAGTCCACCCCTTCGGGGAAGTCTCTCTTCAGCTCGGCCATCTTGGCGCGCACCGCATCGGAAATGGCGATGGCGTTGGAGCCGGGGCGCTGGAAGATGGGAATGGCCACCGCTTCTTTGTTGTCCAGCAAGGAGCGCAGGGCATAGAAGTCGGCGCCAAGGGCCACGTGGCCGATGTCGCGGATGCGGGTAATTTCGCCGTCGTCACCGACCTTGACCACGATATTGGCAAACTCTTCCTCGTCGGTGAGGCGGCCTTTGACGTTGATCAGGATCTGAAAATCCGAGGCGCTGGCCTTGGGCGGCGCCCCCAGAGAGCCGGCGGCCACCTGGCGGTTTTGGGCGCGCACCGCATTGACCACGTCGGTGGCAGTCAAGCCCCTTGCGGCAATCTTGTCCGGGTCCAGCCAGATACGCATGGCATAGTCACCGGCGCCAAACAGCCGCACGTCCCCTACCCCGTCGATGCGGGCCAGCTCGTCCTTGACGTTAAGGAGCGCAAAGTTGGACAGGTAGAGCATGTCATAGCGGTTGTTGGGGGAGGTAAGGTGCACCACCATGGTCAAGTCAGGTGACGACTTCTCCGACACCACCCCCAGGCGCTGCACTTCTTCAGGCAGGCGCGGCAGGGCCCTGGCCACCCGGTTTTGTACCGCCACCTGGGCATCGTCCAGGTCGGTCCCCAGGCCGAAGGTGACGGTTAGGGTCATGCGGCCGTCGGCGGTGGACTGGGAGGACATGTAGAGCATGCCTTCCACGCCGTTGATGGCCTGCTCCAGCGGCGTGGCCACGGTTTCCCCTATGACCTTGGGGTTGGCGCCCGGGTAGTTGGCGGTAACCACCACAGTGGGGGGCACCACCTCGGGGTATTCGCTGATGGGCAGCTTGAACACGGCCAGCAGGCCCGCAATCAAGAGCATCAGCGACAGCACCGCCGCGAAGATGGGTCTTTTAATGAAAAACTGGGAAAAGTTCACTCAAAGTCTCCTTAACGGGCCGCCAGGGCACTGTCGTGGCCGGCGCCACGGTCAGGTACCTGCTGGCTGACCTGGGCACGCTGGGCCAGCAGTGCCAATTGCTGTTCAGAGGCCATGGGTTCGGTCTGGGCCGCCACCGTCATACCTGGGCGCACCCGCTGCAGGCCGTTGATGACGATGGTGTCGGCGGCGCTCAGGCCGTCACGGACGATGCGAAGGCCCCCTTCCAGGCGCGGCCCCAGGGTCAGCTCCCGGTATTGCAGCTGCTGCTGGTCATTCACCACCAACACGAATTTCTTACCCAGGTCGGTGCCTATGGCCTTGTCCTGAATAAGCAGCGCCGGGTAGGTGTTGCTGGCCACCAGCTTGAGGCGGGCAAAGAGGCCGGGGGTAAGGCGGCCATCTTCATTGCTGAACACGGCCCGGGCACGGATGGTGCCGGTCTGGGGGTTGACCTGGTTGTCCAGGAAATCCACATGGCCGCTAAAGGGAAAATCGTCCTGATTGGACAGGCCCATCAGCACCTGTTGGTTCTGATCACGGCTGCCTTGGCGCAGCCCTTGGCGGGCCAACTCGTTGTACTTGAGGAACACCTGCTCGTCGGCGTCGAAGTAGGCATAGATGGCGTCGGTGGACACCAGGGTAGTGAGCAGGCTGTCACCGGCACTCACCAGGTTGCCCTGGGTAATGTAGGCGCGGGAGACCCGCCCGGACACGGGGGCACGCACCTGGGTGTATTCCAGGTTGAGGCGAGCCGCATCCAGGGCCGCTTCGGTGGCCAGTACCTGGGCGTCGGCCGCCATGGCGGTGGTTTGGCGGGCGTCGGCTTCTTCGGTGGCAATGGCACGGCTGCCCCGCAGGCGCTCGGCCCTGGCCGCTTCAGCCCGGGCCTGGCGCGCCTGGGCCTGGGCCCGTTGCAGCTCGGCCTGCAAACGTTTGACTTCGGCGGCGAAAGGGCGAGGATCGATCTGGAACAACAGATCGCCCTTTTGCACCAGGCTGCCCTCGTTAAAGGCGACCTTGTCGATAAAGCCCGACACCCGGGGACGGATCTGCACCTGCTGGGGTGCCTCAAGGCGGCCGGTGAATTGGTCCCATTCGTTGATGGGGGTCTGCAGCACCTTGGCTACGGTAACGGCCGGCGCCTGGGCGCCAGCTGGCGGCTGCTGCGCCTGGGGCGAACAGCCCGCCATGACCAGCAGGGTAATGAGGGCAAGGGAGGGGAAAGCTTTCATGGTTCGCACTCCAGGGAAACGTGATTAAGGTCACGTATTCTTGCGGTGCAAACCCATTACGTCTAATTTATATATTGAATATCAAACATAGATTCTGGTGATGTTATGAAACAACTGGACCTGAACCTGCTGGTGATTTTTGACGCTATCATGCGCGAGGGCTCGGTATCCAGGGCCGCCAACCACCTGGCCATGACCCAACCGGCGGTGTCCAACGCCATCTCGAGGATGCGGGTCAGCTTTGGCGACCCGGTGTTCGTCAAAGACGGCCGGGGCGTGGTGCCTACCCCCTTTGCCCAGGGCCTGTGGCAGCAGACCCGCCAGCACCTCCAGTCCCTCAAAGACGCCGTGGATCCCCAGCCCTTTGATCCGGTCAGTACCCGCCAGGCTTTCAGGCTGGGGGTGGCCGATCTGATGGTGGATATTTACTGGAGCCGGCTGCGCCAGCGGGTGGAAAAGGAGGCCCCAGGGGTCGATATCATCGCCGTACCCTTCACCACCAACAGCATGGAGTCCATGCTGCTCAATGCCGAGGTGGATTTCACCCTGGCCCAGGCCAGCCCCAATATGGCACCTCAGCTGCGGCACATGCACCTGTTCGACTCCTATTACGCCTGCGCCATGGGCAACCACCATCCTTTGGCCCAAAAACCCCTGGGACTGGATGACTTCATCAAGGCAGACCATCTGATGGTGTCACTGTCGGGAGATGCCCAGGGCATAGTGGACTGCCTGCTGTCCGACCAGAAGCTGGAAAGGCGGGTGGCCATGACCACCAACCACTTCTCGGCGGTGCCCAAGCTCCTCAAGGAAAGCAGCCTCATTGCCACCCTGCCGTTCGGGGCCATCTTCGAGTACAGCCAATGCGGCGAGCTGTTCGTGACCAAGCCCCCCATAGAGATCCCCATCAAACCCGTCTCGCTGATATGGCATGAGCGTAACGAGCGTAACCCCGGCCACCGCTGGCTCAGGGAGGCCTTGGCGGACATTACCCAGCAGCTCAGGGACGACAATCCCCTGCCCCAGTGCCTGCTGGCTAGCTGACAAGGATGCCGAGGTGCTTTAAGATGTCCTTGCAAATCAAGGAGTCGCGCAATGTTATACGTGGTGATGTTGGGGGGAAGACACCCCAAGGCCAAGATCGAAGTACACGACGTGGTGTTTGCCGTCGCTGACGAATTCGAAGGGACCTTCGAACAGCTGCGCCAACAGTGGTTTGGCAGCCCCAAGGGTCTGCATATCGACTCCTGGCTGACGGTGGATGGCATAGACAACTACCAGGTGCGCCTGGGGGATCAGGCGCCGGGCGAGGATGACCTGCGGCTGTTTTTCCTCAACCTGGGAGGCTACGAAGACGGCAGCTTCGGCGAAGCCCACCAATACCTGCTGGTGGTGGCCAAGGACAAAGCCGAAGCCAAGCAGATAGGCAAGACCCGTATCGCCAGCCACTGGGACAAGCCCCACACCGACGCCCTACTGGACGTGGACGACTGTATTCCCATCGATTGTATCGACGGTCGTTATGTCCAACTGCACCAGGGGCCCCACAACGGCACGCTGCAGCAAAGCGACTACATCATATTGTCTTGAATGCCATGAAGAAGGCCCCATCAGGGGCCTTTTTTGCGGCTATTTATCCGAATACGGTCACCGTTTGTCGCGACAGTGCCACCAGGCGTCCTTCGGCGTCCCAGAGCCTGGCCTGGGTGACGGCGTAACCGTCACCGGCCTGCTCCACCTCGGCCAGGTACTGCCACCAATGCTGGCCGCTAAGGGCCGGCAAAGGTTCGATGAATTCCAGTGTCCAGGTCAGGCTGGAAGCCGGCGCCGGCGCCGCCAGCATGGGCAGCACCGCCGGCGGCCAGGCGTCGATAAGGGCCAGCAGGTGGCCCACCGTCACCGCTTCCGGTGCCTCGTGAAAACGCACCCAGCCACCCAACTGGGTGCTGCTGGCCCCCGAGAAAGGCAAGGCACCGGCGGCGATGCGGTAGTCGAAGAACTGGGTAAACTCCGGGATCACCCCAGGCACCTTGGGCATGGGCTGGCACTGCTCCGGTGCGGGAAAAGCCGGCGCTGCGGCTGGGCTCACCACGACGCTGGACGCCCGGCCTTCCCCAAAGCTGGCCTGGGCCGCCAACACCACTGACTCACCCTGCCAGGCTCGGCCCTCCACCTGGGTGACCGAGCGGCCGGCACGCAGTATGGACGCGGTCATTTCCACTTTGCCCGGCACCGCCGGACCCACAAAGGAGAAGGACAGGGAGCGCAAGCTGCCCTGGGCCGCCTTGCTGGCCAGTTTTTCGTAAAGCATGGCGGCCACCAGGCCACCGAAGGTAGCCCTACCCTGGCTCCAGCCCTCTGGGATCTGCAGGGGCTGCATTCCTTGGCGCCAGGCCTGTTGTAAAAGATTGAATGCCATGGACATTGCTTCCATTACCAGTCGAGAGCCCACTCTAGCACGGCCAGCTGCATCCCCGCCTCTCCTTTCAAAGCCGGTTATTCCAGGGGCGTCCAGGCGTCTTGCCAGGCACTGCCGTCAGGAGGACCGTAGTAGTCTGGGGCCAGGTTGCACCAGCCGCTGAAGGGGAAGGGTTTGCACTGATAGCGCTTGTTGTCGCTGCCCAGTACCAGGGTACCGGCCTGGTAGCTGCCAAGGCCTTGGGGATAGACATAGTCGTAGTCGCCGCTGGCCTGCACGATGAAAGTCCATTGCTGACTATCACCCCCCTCCCCCTGCAGGCTCAGCTGGTATTGGCCTGTCTCTGCCAGCAGGTAAGCCTGGTCCAGGCTGGCGCCGGCAGTCAGGGACAGGGGCCATTGGGCCAAGATGCTGCCGTCCCGGCTCAGCAGCAACTGCCCTTGCCAGCCGTTACTGCTGGCAAGGGTCAGCGCCAGGTTGTCCCCTTGCTGATACTGGCTGGCCAAACCGCTCAGCGTCACCGATGCCGGCGCCTTTTTCAGATCCAGGGCATGGCTGAAGGCACCGTCACTGAGCCATACCTTGTTGGCCAGGGGCTGAGCACTGTCGAAGCGGATATCCTCCCCTTCCTTGACCCCCAGCTTAAGCCATTGCCCAAAGCCGCCGTTAAGGCGCTGGGCCAGCTCCGCCGTCCAACTGGCAAGGGCCTGGTTGGCCTGGGTGATGGCCAGTTTCTCAAAGACCAGCTCTGCCCCGTCGTGGTCAAAGAGCCGAAACCAGATGACGTCCCCCGGGCCTGGGGCTGGGTCTTGGGCCAGAAGATAGCCGCCGTCGGTCCAAGTCACCGGGTTGTCCTCTCCCAGGATCTGGATATCCGAGCAGTTGTAAAACCCCTCACCGGCTGCATCGTCCCGTTGCCAGCGGGTGTAGAGCACGGCGCCGCCACTGCGACCGGCAGGCAGGGTCAGGCTGAGGCGATAGTATTTCTCGCCGCCCAAGGTGACGGGACTTAGGTTATCCGCCTCACCGATAAGCTCCAGATCGGCCCAGGTCAACGGCTGCTGGGCGGCGTTGAAGCCAGGCTTACTGAGGTAGAACTGCCAATAGCTGGGATTATGGGTGGCGGTGGCCCGGAACAGATAGTCAAAAGCCTGGCCCGCAGCCAGGGACGTTTTTTGCCAATGGCCAGACGGCAGATCCAAGCCGGCTTTGGCACTGTCGCCGGCGCTGCACAGGCTACCGTCCTTGACCACCGCCTGAACGGCGGCCAGGTCCCAGTACTGGGCCACATTGGCGGACAGTTCGTTGAGTTGGGTAAAGGGATAGGCGCCGCTTTGCACGAAGGCGGCACGGCAGGCGGCATTGGGAATGGCCGAGCCGTCCGGTGGCGACCAATAGCCCCCGTCGTCATGGCAGATGGCCTGGCGGGCCTTGGGGTAGCTGACCCAGCCGTGGCCCTGGGCCAAGGCCGGTAACAGGCACAGCAGTGCCAGGGAAAGAAGGCGCTTCATGGAACTGTCCTTGTGTGACGGATAGATACCAAAGATGTAGACAGCGCTGTCATTCCTTGCCAGGGCAGATGTCACACTACTGAACAAAATGCCGCCAATAGTCAGGCCGATTTGAGGGGGTGCGGCAGCAGAACGCCGTTGCTATGATGGCGGCCTTGCACAAAGGAGCCAGATAATGTCCAAGAAAGTCTATTGCATTGCCAGTTTCAAGCCCAAAACCGGCAAGGAAAAGGAACTGTTCCGGGTGCTGCAAGCCTTGGAAGCCGACACCCTGCGTGAAGACGGCTGCATTCAATACAAGGTGACCCGCCATATCCCCAGCCCCTTTGCCGGTGGCCAGAGCTTTCCCTTGGTGTTTAACGAGATCTGGGCCGATATGGCCAGCTTCGAAGCCCACTGCCAGCGCAGCGCCATCGCCGCCTTCTTCGAGGCCCATTGCCTGGCCGAAGACGGCCTGGTGGCCGAGCATAACGTCTGTATCTACAGCGATGAACCGGAAGACTTCGACGCCCCCGTGCTGGGCTAAGGCCCAATAAAAAACGCCGCATTTGCGGCGCTTTTTATCAGGCGGCGAAGGCGTTTTTGCGTTCGAAGTAAAAAGCCACCATCTTGTCCATCTCGGTCTGGTCGTAAGGTACCAGCCCTGACAGCAACATGATCTTCTCGCCGCAGCCCACCACCTTGCCTTCTTCTACAAAATCAAAGCGCAGATGGGCTGTACCCCTTTTGCCGTCCACGTCCAGGCTGGCGCCGGAAAAGACGATATCGGGGGCCTTAAGGTCAACGGTTTTCAGATCCACCGTCATGCTCTGGTACATCACCAGGGGCCGGGCCGGGTTCACCATCACCGCTTTTTCCTTCATCAGCGGCACCAGGATCGGCGGGAAGTTCTGGCCGGAAAAATGCACGTAACGGCGCACCAGGTGTTCGATAAGGGCCATGTCATGGTTCTTGTCCCCGGCATAGGCCATATCCAGGTATTCCTTACCGGCGGCATCCAGGATGCGGCCATGGCCGTCCTGGCTCTCTAGGTGCAGGGTCAGGTCGCTGCCCACCATGCCAGAAAAGGTGCAGCACATGCGCTGGTGCAGGCCGATGCGACTGACCAGCATGGCGAAAAGGAGATCACCGGGCACGCAAAAACGCTTGGCGTCTTCGTCGTGAATGGGGTTGAAGTCGGCGGCAACCCCCTTGGCAAAGCGGCTGGCCTGGGCCCGGCTAAAGGCGAAACCATCCGGCTTATCTTGGTGATAATCTTTCAAAAACATATGCTTATGTCAAAACCTCTTACAGGAATGGCGCTAGTCTACCCCTTAAGTCTGGCAAAGATGGTCCAGCCAGCTGGAAGGTAAGACCACTGAACATCTTAGCCTTATCCATTAGCCAGATGGCTAGTTTACTTTCATCTGTGATGAAGACATGATGGTGATTGAGTCTGGAAAGGACCAAACTCAGCTTCAGCCTGTGGGCTGGAAAAGTGTTAAGCCGGCTTGCCGGCCTCAATTGGAAAGAGAGTCATGTCAAATCAAGTGAAAGGTACCGTTAAGTGGTTCAATGACGAGAAGGGTTTCGGGTTCATTGAGCAAGAAGGCGGTAAAGACGTATTCGTACACTTCAGTGCCATTAACGGTAATGGTCGTCGCACCCTGAGTGAAGGCCAGCAAGTGACCATGGTGGTAACCCAGGGTCAGAAAGGCCCACAAGCGGAAAACGTGACCCCTGTTTAAGGGCCAGCCTGACGCTTGTATCTTCCGGCGCCCAAGGGCGCCGGTATTGTTTCAGGCCCCATCCGGCCGCACCCGTATAAAACGGGCAAAGCGTGGCTTACCGGCAAGGCTCAAATCCTGGTAGGCAAAGGTCACCCTGGCCCCCACCTTGGGCGGGGAGCGCCGCTCGTCGTCGCTAAAGCCGCTGCCCAGTTTAAAGCGCACGCCATTGTCCAGCTCCAACAACAGCGCCCCCATCATGCCCTGGTACTTGCCCTTGCCGGGTAATATCGCCAGCACTGTCCCTTCCATGTCCTGGGCTTTTTTCAGCTTGATAAGGCTTGGTGAACGTCCGCTTTGGTAGAGGGCATCGCCCCGGTGCAGCATCAGCCCTTCCCCACCTTGGGCTATCACCTGGTCCAGGCGGGCAAAAAGGGCCTCTTCGCTGGCCACCTTGAATTGGGGGATGACCGCCAGCCAAGGCAGGTGCTGCTTGGCCACCAGCTGTTCCATGGCCTTGAGCCTGTCGTCAAAAGGGCCGGGGTGACCGGGCAGGTCAAAGAGCATGTAACGGACTTGCTGCCAGGCTGCGTCGTCTGGCTGGGTGTCCAGCACTATGGCGCTAAGGGCCTGGAAATGGCCTCGCCCCAGCCACAGCTCACCGTCCAAAGGCTGGGGCGGCAATGCCCGGGTAAACCAGGCCGGGGCCGCCAGGGGTTTGCCGCTTTTACTCAACAGCGCCTTGCCGTCCCAGCGGCCACGGATGCCGTCCAGTTTTTCGCTGACCCAATAGGCCTTGAGATCAAGGCCCCCCTGGTAAGGGGTGGCCAATAAAGGCGCCTTGGCCCCAAGGGGCGAGGCGAACAGCAGCAATGCGAGCAGCCAGGTTTTCATGGTCCAGTCCTTGGTCCCGGGGAGTACCTAACTACAGACCAAGGCCCGGGCTAAGGCAAGTTGCCCTGGCTCAAAGGCCCCTTTGCCACTCGGCCCTAAGCGGCACCAGGCCGTCCCTGGCGCTGGCAATCTGCGCCAACAACGCTGCCTTGTCACGGCCCAGGGTGCCCTTTAGCACCAGGTAGTTGGAGGCATGGTCGGAGCGGAAAATGGTGCTGTTAAGGTCCAGCTCCCCCAGCAGCCAGCCCTGCTCGGCGATGAGATCCTCCACCGCCAAGGGGGTAAAACGGCCGTCAAAACCGGCCACCACCCTGTCCATACCCAGGGGAAAGGACACCACCAGGGTGGACAGATATTCCGGCTGGGTGGCGTTCATCAGCCGCGCCGAGTTCAGGGCGTGCTGCTGGGAGCGCTCCTTACCGCCCATGCCGTTTAAAATCATCACCGAGCGCTTGATACCGGCCTGCCCCAGTTTGAGCAGGGCTGCTTTGGAGCTCTCGAAAGTCTCGCCCTTATTGATCCCCGCCAGTACCTCATCGTCTCCGCTTTCGCAGCCCACATAGACCAGGGTCAGCCCCAGCTCGGCCAGCAGGCGCAGTTCCTCGACGCTTTTGTTTTTCAGGTTACGGGGCAGGCAGTAACTGCTGATGCGGCGCACCCCGGGCAGGTGCTCGCGGATCAGCCGGCAAATGGCCTCCAGGCGACGCATGGGCAGGGTCATGGCGTCACCGTCGGCCAGGAACACCTTGGTCACGCTCACCCCGGTGGCGGCCACCGCCTTGATTTCTGCTTCCAGCTCCTCGAGCTTTCTGGCACGAAACTTCTTCTGGGGCGCCGTGTACATGTCGCAGAAAGTGCACTGGTTGTAGCTACAGCCGTTGGTGACCTGCAGGATCAGCGATTGCCATTCGGAGGGAGGCCGGAACACCGGCTGGATATAGGGCAGGTTGAACATTGCGTACTTAACTGGTCTTATGAGTTAAGGATACCTTCCCATAATTGCGACAAGGAGGCCAGATGCTGGACCTGTTACCGGACCTTTGCGATCACCATGGCGACCAGCTGGAACTGGTGGAAGCGCCGCTGCTGGATCTGGGGGGCACCGCCATTTTTTTCGGCCAGGTGGTGACCGTCAAATGCTTTGAGGACAACTCCAGGGTCAAGGAGTTGCTGGCCACCCCAGGCCAGGGCCGGGTGCTGGTGGTGGATGGCGGGGCCTCCCTTGCCAAGGCGCTGATGGGGGACTTGATTGCCCAAAGCGCCGTGGACAACGGCTGGGCCGGGGTGGTTATCTTCGGCGCCATCCGTGACGCCGGCGCCATAGCCCAGATGCCCCTGGGGGTTAAGGCCCTGGGCTGCACCCCCTTTAAGACCGACCGCAAGGGCCAGGGGCTGGCCGAGGTAGCGCTGAAATGTGGTGGCGTCCATATCCGCCCCGGCCAATGGCTCTATGCCGACAAAAACGGCGTGGTACTAAGCGACGCTCGGCTGCACTGAGCGCTTTTTCAGCTCGCGGCTATAGCGCCAGGCCATGGCCCATAGCCAGGCGGCGCCGATGGGAATGGTCCAAAAGGCCACCGTCAGGGGCGCATAGTTGGCCCAAAGGCCAGTACCGAAAGACGCCAACTGCACCCCTATGGATGAACCGATAACGCACAAGCCCGACAATACCGGGCCCTTGTCGCTGTCGATATCCATGGCCGACGACAGCATCAGGGGGAACAGGCCTCCCAGCCCCAATCCCACCAGCAAATTACCCAGGGACATCCACTGGGGGTGGGCTGTCAGTTTGATGGTAAAGGCCCCCACCACCATGATGCTGGCCAGTATCACCATCAGCCGGTGCGGGCTGAACCAGTGCAGCAACAGGGCAAAACCCAGGCGGCTGAGCACCATGCCGGCGGTAAAGAAGGCAAATATGATTCGGGCCTGGTCACCGTCAAAGCCCCGGCCATTTTGGGCATAGCTGATAAACCAGTTGCCGTTGCCAAACTCCACGGCCCCGTAGCCCAAACCTGCCAGGGCCAGGAACAGGAATACCGGCTGCTTGATCACTTCGCCATAAGACAGGCTTTTTTTAAGCTGGGGTTCGGCCAGGGGAGCCAGTTTTTTGCCCCGGCGGGCGGTATGCCAGGCATAACCGGCCAGCAGCAACAAGCCCAGGGCCAACAGCCGCAGCGGCCAGCGCCAGTCGTGCTCCCAAAGGTACAAGGCGGAGATATAAAAGGGCGCGGCCAGGGTGCCCAGGCTGAACATAAAGTCCATCAAGCCCATCATCGCCGAGCGCCGGGCCACATGCAGCCGCGCTATCAGGGTGTGGCCTATGGTGAAAAGGCTGGAGCTGACAATGCCGATGGCAAAGGCCCCGGCCAACAGCCAGGGCCAGCTTTGCACCATGGACAACGCCAGCAACAGCAGCGTTACCACCACCGACAAGCCGGAAAACAGTGACAAAAAGTCGAATTTCTGCACGTATTTGCCGCCCACAAAGGCGCCGACAATCATGCCGAGGGAGATCAGGGTGAAAAAGGCCCCGCTGACCACTTCATTCATGGCCAGGGTCTGGGCCAGGTCGGGCAACAAAATGCCCCAGAGGATGAACACCATCCCCAACAAGAAAAAGCCGATAAAGATAACGGCGGTAGCGGCACTGCGGTTCATAGCGACTCCTCAACAACGCAGCGCATTGTACGGACTCTTGATGACGCCCAACAGACCGCAGCCGTGAACAAAAAGCACAAAACCCCAGGTCCTCTACCTTAACGGGGTTGCTCAAGCTGCTGGCGCAGGGCTCTGAGTTGTTCCGACTGGCCAAAAAGTTCGGCAAAGGCGTCCAGGCTCAGGCCGGCCTTGTTGGGTTTGTCCTCACAGGCCTGTCGGTAGAGGCGCTTGGCAATGCCCCACTCCCCCTTGACCATGGCGCCCATCAGCGCCGTGTTGCCCCTTTTGTCGCGAAGGCAGGCATCGGCCTGATGAGCCAGCAGGCTGGCCACCGCCTCGCTGTTGCCGTTGTAGGCTGCAATCATCAGCGCCGTGTAGCTTTGGGGGTCACGCAGGTCCACCGGAAAGCCGGCCTCAAGAAATTCCTCCAATACCGCCACCTGGTTGCTGCGAGCAGCGGCGAAGTAATACTGGGCCAGGCTTTCCCCTTCGCTTTGGGCGGCAGCACCGAAGCTTGCCAGCAGGCACAGGCTGGCTATTAACACACGCATGGCGTCTCCTTAAAAAGCCGGGGCTGGCCCCGGCTTTGGATCATTACAGGCTGGCGGCCAGGGTCTTGACCTTGGCCAGGTCGCCCTTGACGGCTTGGGTCAGGCGGCTGCCGTAGTCGGCGTCGGCCTTGTAGAAGTAGCTCAGCATGACATGCTGGGTGCCAGCGTCTTTAACCTTCGCCAGATCCCCGGCCAGGGCCTCAACCAGGTAACCTTGACGGACCTTGCTCAGGCTGCGGTAGAAGGCACCGGCCTGGCTGAAGTTGTCCTGTTTCTTGATGGCCAGCTGCTGCACTGTACCGGCCAGGGCCGTCTGCACCGCCTTGTAGCGGCCGTCTTCGGCATAAGGCAGGCGGCGGCTGGGCTGGTAGTTGACGTCGCCGGCACCGGTGGCCATGTTCATGGCCCCTTCCTGGTTGTGATTCAGCACCTTGACCCTGGCCTGGTTGATGGGCAACTGGCTGTTGTTGGCCCCCAGACGATAGAGCTGGGTGTCGGCGTAGCTGAAGATACGTCCCTGCAGCAGGCGGTCTTCAGAGGGCTCTATGCCGGGGATCAGGTTGGACGGGGCAAAGGCGGCCTGCTCGGTGGCGGCAAAGAAATTGTCCGGCACCTTGTTCAGGGTCATGGTGCCCACCTTGATGGCTTTCACACCCGGCCATTCCTTGGTGGCGTCCAGGGGATTGAAGCTGAAGTCGTTCAGTTGTTCGGGTTTGAGCAGCTGTACGTAAAGGTCCCACTTGGGGTACTGGCCCTGGTTGATGGCCTGGTAAAGGTCGTTGGTGAGGTGATTGAAATCATTCCCCTGGACCTTGGCCGCCTCGCTGGGGCTCAGCCCCTTGACCCCTTGCTGGCTACGCCAGTTGAACTTGACGTAATGCACCTGGCCTTGGGCATTGATCCACTTGTAGGCATGCACGCCGTTACCGTCCATCTGCCGGTAGGAAGCCGGGATCCCCAGGTCGGAATAGACCCAGGTCAGCATGTTGGTAGCGCCCGGTTCATGGGAGAAAAAGTCGAAAAAGCGGTTGGGATCCTGGACATTGGTCACAGGAGACGGCTTGAGGCTGTGCACCATGTCCGGGAACTTCATGGCGTCGCGGATAAAGAAGATTGGCAGGTTGTTGCCGACCAGATCCCAATTGCCCTGATCGGTATAGAACTTGGTGGCAAAACCTCTAGGGTCGCGCAGGGTCTCGGGGGACCCTTTGGGGTGGATCACCGTTGAGAAACGCACAAACACCGGCGTCTGTTTACCGGCCTCGGCAAAAGGCGTAGCCATGGTCAGGGCGGAAAAGTCGCCGCTGGCAACGAAGTTACCGAAGGCGCCGGTACCACGGGCATGCACCACCCGCTCCGGGATCCGCTCTCGGGCAAAACGCTGCAGTTTCTGCACCAGGTGCACGTCTTGCAGCAGCACAGAGCCATTGGCACCGGCAGTGGTGGAATTCTGGTTGTCCCCTATGGGGGCCCCGTTGTCGCGGGTCATGGTCTCGGCCTGGACACCCAGGCTCAATACCAGCAGGGTAGACGCAGCAAACTTGATTGAGCGCATTCTTTCCTCCGTGGGCAGTTGTTATGTCAAGTTGCCCGCAGAGTGTAGAGAGGGAGTTTTGATAGGTTCTAACAATCAAAAGCGATTCGAAAAATCGCTTTTGCCAATTACAAGTTAATTAAGCTTTGCTAACAACAACTTGCTAAGTCATTGTATTTAAAGATTATCGCGATAAGCCACTCTGTTATCGCGATAGATTCAGGCCGGCATCGGCAGTTTGCCGTCCACCCAGAACAGGTCGATGGGGAAAAGGTAGAGATCGTTGCCCTCCCCGCCCAAAAAACTTACCCCGTCCGGCCCCACTTCACAAAGCCAGCGGCTTTGGCGCCGGGGCCTTTTGCTGAGCAGCGCCCTGGGGGTAAAGAGGGCCAGGTTCAGCTCTCCTTCCAAGCAGCGGGCCGAGCGGTATTCGAAGGCTTCCACCCCCCGCTCCCGTAGCCGGCCACCCAGATCCTGGCAATAGCCGTAATGGACCGGATCGGTCAACTTGGCCTGTTCCGGCCAATCTTGGAGCTTTTCGCCCCTGTCGGTGCGGTAGTGGAAGGCAAACAGACTGTGCTGGGTACGCAGCAGGCCGCTGGGGGGCGGGGTAGCCATGGAGTGCCAGAACACCAGGCGGTAGTAAGCCCCTTCGGTGAGGGTGACATTGATGGACTTGCCGCCATAAAACAGGCTGGGTTCATGGGTGCGACCAAAGCGCGATCCCCACAACAGCGGCGGGTAGCGAAAAGGGGTTGCCAGCAGGTAGTGGAGGTTTTCGGTGCCCGGCAACCGGGGCGGCTTGGAGTAGTCCAGCAAGTCTTCGAGGAGCTGCTGTTCGGCAAGGCTGTCCACCAGATGAGAGGTAGCCACCTGTTCTTGGGATTCGACCAGTCGCCATCCCATTCCCTGGATGGCCTGCATCAGATCTTGCCCCTCAGGCCGTCTAGCAGGTTCACCATCTTCACCAGGCCCTGTACCGAACCTATTTGTTCCTTGGGCACACCCAGGCTGAGGTGGTTGGGGGTGGCCATAAAGTGCTTCATGTCGGGGCCCTGGCCACCGGTCAGGGCAAAGAGGCTGCGGTGCAGGCGGATCAGCAGCAGCGCCAACTCCCCTTCCTTGCTAGCCGGATCTATGCCGTCACGCAGGCGGGTGCGGTTACGGCCTATGACGGCGCCGACTTCGGCCTGGGTCAACCCCAAGTCCTTGCCGGCGTTGAGTAACGCCTTGCTCAATACGGTTTTGGGGTCTAGCTGGGCTAGGGCTTGCATGACTGCCTCCTCTATCCTTTAGAGACATTGTATAGCAAATTGCAGCAAAAGCTACAGCGCAGTCAGCAAGGGCCTTTGTCGCCAACACCAGAACCCGACCAGGGAAGTGGTGGCGGCAATCAACATGAAGAGGCCGCTGTCGCTGAGGTTGTCCATCAGCACCGCCGCCAGAGCCGGCCCGGCCAGGCTACCCAGGCAATAGGACAGCAGCAGGGCCTGGTTCATGGCCACCAGTTGGTCACTGGACACTTGCTCGCAGGCCCAGGCCATGGCCACCGGATAAAGGGTAAAGGCCACCACTCCCAGCCCTACCAGGGACAGGGCAAAACCGTGCCTGGAGCCCATCACCGACAGCCACAGGGCCGCCAGGGTCATCACCGCCATCTGTCCCAGCAGCACCGGGCGGCGGCCAAAGCGGTCGGCCAGGCGCCCGGTGGGCCATTGGCCCATGATACCGGCTGCCACCAGCACCGCCATCCAGCGCCCCACCTGGGCGTCATCAAAATGCTGGCGGGCCAAAAACACCGGCAACAGGCCATACAAGGACCCCAGCACCACCCCGGCCAGCACGCAGCCAATCACGCCGCTGCGGGCCGACTTGAGCCTGAGCATGGCCAGCAGTGGGCTGGGATTATGAAGCGGCTTGGCCCCTTGGCTGCCAGCCAGGGCCACCGGCACCATGGCCACACCGATAAGGGCCCCCACCCAGACCAGCACCGCCGTCATCTCGGTGTTGGTCACCGACAGCAGCATTTGGCCCACCACGGTGCCCAGGTAGTAGACCACCATATAGGCGGCCAGCAATTGGCTGCGCTGGGTGGCGTCGCCCTTAAGCATCAGCCAGGACTCCACCACCACCCAGATACAGGCGCAGGCCACACCCGCCAAAAAACGCCACCCCAGCCAGCCCCACAGGCTCTGGGTCAGCCAAAGACCGGACACCGCCAGCACAAACACCAGGCACACCAACTGGTAACTCAAGGCAAAACCCAGGCGGCTGATAAGCCGCCCGGCAAGCAAAGTGCCCACCAGGTTGCCGACGAAATACAGGGAGGTGACGGTGCCGATACCGGCAGTAGAGACCTGGGCCTTGGTCAGCCAAAGGGGCACCAGGGTATTTTGTACGGCGATGGAAATGGTCAGCAGCAGCAGGCCCAAGAGCAGCAGCAACACGGGGCGGGAAAACATGAAAATGCCAGCAGGGAAGTCAAGGTGGCGCGATTTTGCGCGCCTGGCGCCCCAGGCTCAATCTGACTTGGTTATCGTCAAGACAAGAAAATTTAATGAAAGGTAGGCCCGGCCCGGGAGCACAATAACCGCCCCCCTTTGGAGCCTGCCATGCCGCCCTTAGCCACCACAGTATTGCTGCTTGCCCTGTCCAACGTCTTTATGACCTTCGCCTGGTACGGGCACCTTAAGAACCTGTCGGCCAAACCCTGGGTGATAGCCGCCCTGCTGAGCTGGGGCATTGCCTTGTTCGAATACCTGTTGCAGGTGCCGGCCAACCGTATCGGCTACCAGGTGGCCAGCGCTGCCCAGCTGAAGATCCTTCAAGAGTGCATCACCCTGGTTATCTTCGTGCCCTTTGCCCTCTTCTACCTCAAAGAGCCCCTAAAGTGGGACTACCTCTGGGCCGGGCTCTGCCTGCTGGGAGCGGTCTTTTTCATTTTCCGCGACAAGCTACTGGCTTAAAAACGGCTGACAAAACCGTTGCTGTCCGGCCTTGGCACTTTGAACTTGGTCTTAACCGGGGTGCCAAGGTAGAGAAAACCGACAATCTCGTCTTCCCCGCTTACCCCTAACGCCGCCCTGACCTTGGGGTGCACGGCGTAGCTGCCGGTACGCCAGATACCGCCAAAGCCCTGGGCCACGGCGGCCATCTGCATGGCGTGGGCCGCCAGGCCGGCGGTCAGTTGCTGCTCGAAGGCCGGCACCTTGGGGTGGTCTTGGATGCAGGAGATCACCGCCACCACCAGCGGCGCCCTTTCCAGCAGGTGCAGGGCCTTGTCCCTGGCCTTATCGTCGGCACCCGGGTCGCTCTCCAACAGCGCCGCTTGACATACCTGGCCCAGGCGCTGCCGCCCTTCCCCTTCAATCAGTACAAAGCGGTAGGGATGCAAGGCGCCGTGGTCCGGCACCCGCAGCGCCGCCTGGAACAGGGTTTCCAAGGCTTCGCCCTGAGGGGCCGGGGCCACCAGTTTCGGTTCGGAGGTGCGGTTCAGTAACAGATCCAGTGCGTCCATGAGGCTCTCAACAAAAATAACCTGCCCCAAGGGTATCACTGGCCGTAGCGGCGGCGCAGCCAGTAGTCGACAGACAGATAATTGCCGGCCCCGGTAAAGAACAGGCTGGCCAGCATCACCAGGTAGGTCACGGCGAATTCGATACCGTTATTAAGCACCACAAAAGGGCCGGAGGCGGTCAGCCAATCGTAGTTGCCGTGCGCTTGCAGCAGCTCCCTGGCCTTGGCCAGCTTTTCGGCCGAGGCCATGACCTGGGCATTGGCAAAAGGGGCGCCCGGATCGGCAATGGCCTGCCAGCCATTGGGCCAGTGCACCGCAAATATGGCCACCAGCATGGTCACCATCAAAGGCAGTGCCACCCAACGCACCCCCAGCCCCAGCAGCAGCAGGACGGCGCCGCCCAACTCGGCAGCGGTGGCTAAAAAGGCCATCAACCAAGGCAGTGGCAGCCCCAGGCCCCACTCGGCATTGCCGAACCATTGCACCGTGTCTTCAAAGCCCAGGAACTTATTGGCACCGGCCATCCAAAACACCGGCACCAGATAGAGGCGCAGGGCCAAAGGAGCCAGAAAGTCCAACTTGCGGGTGCTGTCCAGGGCCTGCTGGGCCCGGCATAAAAGCGCCTTCATCGCGATTCTCCAAGATGTCCATGGACTCAAAGACCCGCCCCGGGGCTGGCTTCTTTCAACCATATTCGAAGGCGGCCCGCCCAGAGCAGCCTTTCTGTATTGAGGCCCGCTGTCACCACCAGATAGCGGCCTTCGCCTTTGGCCCCAGCTTTTATAGCTGCTCTTTCGGGCACTGGCCCTCAAAAACGTCAGACTGGATTGGCAGAAAAGGTCGGTAATGGCCGCCGTGTTGCTGGGACAGACGCAGTTGGCCTGTATTGTGGTCTGGATAGGCAGGTGCGGCCAGGTAGCCGCAGGCCAGGTAGCCGCAGGCCAGGGTCAACAGGATGCGCAGGGTCGCGAGCAGGCGCCCAGCCGGAGCGGCGAAGGTTTTCTATTCAGGGTAGCCAAGCCCAGGGGCTGATGAGCCTTTACCCCAAAAGGCACCAGGGGTCCTGAACTTGGCTATTGAAGGGCCTTAGCTGCGCTCTTTGACGGCAAGGGCAATGCTGACCAGGGCCAGGCCGTTAAGCAGCAGCTCTATGGCGATGAAGGTGCCTATTACCCAGAGCCCCGACTCGGGCCAACCGCCGATGATAAGGATGGCCAGTACCAGCCCCAGCAGGCCGCTGACAAAGGGCCAGATATACTGGCTGAACTGGCGTAGGTGAAAGGCCAGCCAAAGCCGCAGCAGCGCCACAAAACCGATACCGAAGGCGATCAGCAGGGTCAGGGCCGAGGCGGCCGCCATGGGCGATACGATCAGGTAAAACCCCAGCAGGCCATAAAGCACCCCAACCCCTGCCACAAGGCCGCTCATGGGCCTGCTGCGCAGGGCCTGCACCGTTTGTAAAAGGCCCCCTATCAGCAACAGCACCCCGAAGTAGATCATGCTGGTCAAGGTCAGGAAATTGGCCATGCCCAGGCCTATGGCGCCCAGCACCATGAATACCAGGCCAAGGCCAAGCAACCAGCGCCAGCTGAGCTGCAATTGCTGGAAGAAAGGCGTCATGGGTAACATCAGGGCCTCCTTGGCGGCGAGATGGGCGGATGATGTCCTGACTATGGCCGCCAAGCTGCTGTTTATCAAACACTATCCGGCAGGCCATTCAGGCTGTCCCTCAGTCCTTGAAGCGCCCCATGATGATGTTGCTCTTAGGGCCGGGATCCAGGGCAACGCAGCGGGACCGGCTGCTGTTGGCCTCCAATTCGGCCTGGCTGTGCACCAGGAAAACGTCCTGGCGGCATTGAGGGCAATGGCGCACCCCCGGCTGAGTGCCTTCGGGCAGATCCTGCCAGCGAAGCGGACAAGGGTAGGCCCATTTAAGCGGGCAGCTAGCCATATCGGTCATGGTCAAAGTCCCTCTGTTTAAGGTCTTGGCCTTCTAGCACCTGCCCTGAAGCACCCTTAACCCGTTTCATTGTCGCCCTGGCCGGCCAATTGCGCCAAGGCGCGGCTATTGGCCCTCAGACGCAGCAACGAAGAGACAATACAGACCACCAACAGGGCGCCTATGGTCAGTACATAGTCCTTGTTGCCCCTGTCCAGGCCTATGGCCAGGCAAAAGAGCAGCAACATCACCATGCTGCCAAGCAGCATGCCCGTATGCCGGCGACGTTGGACAAGGTGGGCGGTCAACAGCTGGGTAGCGGTCTTGCTGGCCGCCAGCATCTGGCTGTTCTTGCGCCAGGCCGCCTGCTGCGCCAGCAGCTCGTCCCGGCAAGGCTCGGAACAGGCCAGGCCCCAGCCGCTGTCCAGGGTGCAACTTGCACAGAGCCCCTTGTGACAATGCTTGCAAAGGGCGTGGGCCTGCTGTTGTTGGTGGTGGTAACACTGCATCAATGGTCTCCTGGCGACCTGAGCTGCAAACTCAGGCGCAGCATGTCTTTGTGCTGGATCCCCAGCTCATAAATCGGCTCCGGGTAGTGGTCGATAAAGTGATCCTTGAGGATCCCGGTTACCCTGAATCCCTGGCGCTGGTAAAAGGCCAATTGGTGGCCAAAGGCGCCTGTCCCCAGTTCCAGCCACTGAGCACCCTGCTCCCTGACCCAGGCAATGGCCCCTTTCAGTAGGCAGGTCCCCAGGCCCTGCTGCTGGTATTCCTCGGCCACGGCCAGGTTGATCAATTCAACGCGGTCAGGCTCAAGGGCCAGCAACAAAACCGCCCCCAGCACCTGCCCGTCATCAACCAAGGCCAGGGCCTGGCAATGCGGCAGGTATTGGTGCACCCGGTCCTGGCAAGGGTCTGCCAGCAACAACAGCGCCAAAGGCAAGTCTTCGACTGGCCAGGGCTGGCATGTTAAAGCATGGGCCGTCATCAACTGCACCTCATCTGTTCTTCAAGCCAGTGGACGGCGTTACCCAACAGGGTCCAGGTCCCCGACACTACCAGAGTCGTTGCCGGCACCACCAGGGCACTGACCCCAACGCAAATGCCGTCGTAGTCCGATACCCCAGAATTGCACCAGTCGATGTCGTACCGGTACTGTTCCAACTGCCACTGGGGGGTGCTGATATTGCACCTGACCCGCTCCTCAAAGGACGGGGGCTTGGCCTTTGGCACCACCACACAACCCAGCAGTGGCAGGCAAAGCAGCGACACAAACAGCGGTCTCAACACCTTGGGATCCTTCAATCGTGGGGGCGGCGCTCAGTATTCGCCCGTCACCACCCAGCCATTGCTGCCGTGCTCCAAGGTCACCGCCTGGTAGGCCTGGCCTTTACTAAAGCCGACCGAACACAGGGCGTCGTAACCCGAGCCGCAGCTGATCTCCGGGTAGTCGGCATTGATACCGTCGCCGTCCAATTGCAACTGCCAACCGGCAGCCAGGAAGGCCGCCTTGAGCTTGCTGTAAGGGGCACCGACAAAGTCGTCCACCCTGGGCACCTCACCACTGGTGGCCATCAGGGCCAGGGCCAACAGCATGGCTTTCATCAAGCGCCCTCCTTGGCCAGTTGCGCTCGCACCGCCATCAGGGCAAAGCCCAGCAGGTTGTCGCCCCGCCACCTGGCCGGGTCGGCGGCGTCGGGGTGGTCCTGGGCCAGGCCTATACCCCAGATCTTGTCTACCGGGCTGGCTTCCACCAGCACCTTGTCTCCCGTGTTCAAAAGGAAGGTCTTTAGTTCGGGGTGGGCGGCAAATTTGGCCAGGTTACCCTTCACCACTATGGCAAAGCGGTGCTCGCGCCAGGTCAGTTCGTTGAATCCCAGCACGGTACGGCCTACCGCCTTGACTTCGGCCGGGGTCAGGGCCGCCAGGGCCCGTTCAGCGGCCTTCTTGTCTGAAAACAGCATGGCCTTGTGGTACATCATGTAGTGTTCGGCACTGGTGAATGCCAGGCCTTCAGCACTGAAGGGTGACGGGTACCATTGGCTGAGGCAGCCTTTGGTGAGGCGATCACCTTCCTGGTGCCCCCAGAAAAAAAGGTAATCGGCCGGTTGGCCATTTTGCAGTTGTGCGAGCAAGGCGTCGCGATTGGCGAGCGGGGCAGTGTCCACGGGGCCTCCTTGAGTACGGGGGTCTTGGTGTTGGCATACCAGGAAGCCGCACTGCCGGCCGGGCAGTACTTGTCCCCGGCATCAGCGCCTCCCAGCGCAAGATATCCAGGCTACTGCCTAAAAGGCCAGTAGGTAAATACTTGAATACCCATAAATTAAGGCGCCCACCGGCGCCCCAAACTTAAAAGCCCTCAGGCCAGCCAATCACAAGCGATAGCCGGCACCACATTGGCCGCCCTACCCCGGATAAAGCGGTAGCCGAAGGGTTTGCTATTGATATCCAAGGCAACGATACGTTTATCGGCCTGGTAGCGGGCCTTTTTCAGCAAGGAGGCAGCCGGTTGCACTATCAACGAGGTCCCCACCACCAATACCTTGTCCGCTACCTTGATGGCGGCCAGGGCCTCGTCCATGGCCAGGGGCGCTTCGCCGAACCAGACCACATGGGGCCGCAGTAACCCGCCGGCGGCGTCCCTTTCCTCGGCGCCAAGGTCCCTGTAGCCGATCTCATAAAGCTGCCCCGGCGCTGCCAGGCTTCTGGCCTTGGTGATCTCCCCGTGCAAGTGCAGTACCCGGCTTGAACCAGCCCTTTCATGGAGATCGTCAAGGTTCTGGGTTATCACCGTCACCTCAAAGCGCTGCTCCAGACGGGCAATGGCCAGGTGGGCGGCATTGGGTTGGGCCTTGGCGATGTCTCGGCGCCTGTCGTTGTAAAAAGCGGTGACAAAGGCCGGGTCCTGTTGCCAGCCTTCTGGGGTAGCGACCAGCGCCACCGGCACCTGATGCCAGAGTCCGCCCTGGTCCCTGAAGGTGTCCAGGCCGCTGTCGGCACTGAGGCCGGCCCCGGAAAACACCACCACTTTTCGTTTACTGCCGTCCATGCCACCGTCCGATTTGTTGCCAGAGCCAGCCTCACTGCCGGCCCCTTAGAGGATCTCCTCGACCTTACTGCGCCAGCTGTCATTGGACAACAGGGTGGTCTGGTAGACCTTCAGATCTTGGCAGCCGTCAATGCTGCGGATGACGGTCTTGATGGTGGCCACCAGGGGCGCCGGCAGCCAGGGGCTCAGCACGATGCGGTCGATGGCATCCAAGTCAAAAGGCACCGCTTTGACGGCCTGGCTGTCCTCGGCGGTGAAAATGGCCCGAAATTCCTTCTCGTCCCGGTAGGGGAAGCGTTTTAAAAAGGGAATGTCCTCCAAGGACACCTGGGCGCAATCGAAGGCTTGGAGTTCCTTGTATTCCACGTCCCCAAAGCGCACCCCTGGCACGGCGCCAAGGTGGCGCTCCAGCACATGGCGCTTAAAGCGAATGCACACGCCGCTGTTGCCGGGGGCAAAGACGCTCCAATGGTGGTAGGTCTCGAATTTACTGGTAAAGCACAGGGCCAGCAGGGTGCCAAGGCGGCGTTTTTGCTTGTAGATGGCCATGAAGTGCACGTCGTTCTTGTCACTCCAGTGGCCAGGATCCAGGAGCACCAGGCGTTTTTGGCTAAGGATATCCAAGAGGGCCGCCAGATCCGTGTAGCGGTGCAGCAATGAGGGACGGGTCAATGCAGAGTCCTGTATCGCAGATGGTTGGCAATTATATCAGTAAGTTAGCTGACTTTCAGCTCGCCTTTTCCACCTAATTTGCCTCTCCTTGACCCTGCTGGCGAAGAAAATCGTCCACGGCCTTGGCCACCTGGTCCAGATAAGGATCAAACAGCCAAAAGGGGTGGACCGTATCCAGTTCCAGGTAACGGTGTGCCACCCCAAAACGGTCAAGGCCGTTAAAAAAGGCCTCTTTGCCGGCGGTAAAACGGCCCTGGCCGGAACTTATCACCAGGGCCGGCGGCGACTGGGCCGACAGGTGACTGACCGCCGACGCCTGGCGCCAGCGCTGGGGCACCGCCTCAAAACTGCCCCCCAGCCACAGAGCAGCCGCCGAACGGCTGCCGTTTTTATTCTCGTGGGCCAGGGCCAAGGGGCTGGTGAAATCCAGCACCCCGTCCAGGTCCACCAGGGCCATGACCTGGGTGTCTCCCTGCCCCTGGGGCTTAAAGAGCGGCAGGTGGGCGGTATTGGCCAAAAGCGCCGCCATCTGCCCCCCGGACGAGCCGCCCCCCAGGGCCAAGCGCGACGGGTCCAGCCCGATGTCCTTGGCGTGAGCCTTGGCCCAGAGGATGGCCTGGTTGACGTCTTCAAGGCCGGCCGGATACGGCGCCTCGATGGACAGGCGGTATTGGGGCAGCAGCACCACATAGCCGCGCTGGGCCAGGAGGTTGGCCAGGGCATAAAAATGAGACTTGTCGCCGGCGCGCCAGCCGCCGCCGTGCACCAGCACTATGCCGGGGTTGGCGGCCTTGGCGGACACCGCCTTGAACAAGTCCAGGCGCAGCTGGCGCTGGCCCAGCTGCCGGTAGGGGCGCTCAAAAAGCACCTGCTGGCCTTGGCTAAAGCGCAGCACCGGCAGGCGCAGCTCGGGGTTAGCCCCTTGGTAACGGGCCAGGCGCTCGGCGGGGCTGTAGCTGTCGTCCACCAGCCGGTCCTGGGCCTTGGCCTGGCCCAGCAGCAAGGGGCAAAGCAGGCACCAGGCCCAGAAGAAAAGCGAAGGGGATTTGCAGCGAGTCACGAGGCGTCCTTGCAGGTAGCAAAAAGCCGGGCACAGGGCCCGGCTTTTACCTTACTTGTGGGTGGTGTCGAAGAAAGGCAAGGTGCTGTTGGGCAGCATGGTGTCGGGCAGTTTGCCGTTCCACTTCTCGGCCTTGGTCAGCTCAATCAGGTTCTTGTTCTGGGCCAGGGCTTCGGCGCGGCTCTTGATAGCGGCGGCTTCTGCCTCACCCTTGATGCGGATGGCTTCGGCTTCGGCCTTGGCCCGGGCCAGTTGCGAGTCTGCCTCGGCCTGGGCCTTGGTCACGGCGATCTGGGCGCTGACCCTTTCCTTTTCCAGGTTCTGCTTCTGGGTCTGCACTTCCACTTCGGCGCGCATCCTGTCTTCCACAGACTTCTCGTAAGCGTTGGAAAAGTCGATGTTTTCAACCTGCACCGAGCTTATCTCTATGGGGCCTTGCACGGCGTCCTTGATGGCCTGGGTCACGTCCATCACGAACTGCACCCGCTCCTGCACCGCCGAAATGGCGGTGTAACGGCCAAAGGTGTTTTCCACCTGGGTAGGCACGGCCCTGTCTACCAGGCGGTTGACCATGGAGTCGATGTTTTTGAAATGGGCATAGACCTCGGCCACTTGGGCTTCCGGCACCCGGAAGGTGACAGAGACCTTGATGGTGGCCGGCTGCTGGTCGCGGCTGTAGGCCTGCAGGTGCTCGTAGCTGACGGTGTGGGTCTGGGTGGAGATCTTCACGATTTTGTCGAACAGCGGCATCTTAAAGCCCATGCCGGGCTCGGCGGTACCGATGATCTTACCGTTGCGAAGATGCACGCCGCGCTCCCCCTGGTCGACGGTAAACCAGCTGCCGTATACCACTATCACCAGCGCCAGTACCACCAGCACCGGGATGACCTTGCCAAGGCCAAGGGAGGGGCTTTTAAATTGTGTTGCCATAGCTACGTCCTGTGTTTTTTTTAATATCCGAAACCGAACATTATCTTATCCTCAAGAGCGGCGCCATGGCCCCGGCGGTAAAGCCGGTTTCAATGTCTTAAAGGGCCTTGGTCATAAAATACTTGCAGCCGGTTTTCGGATAACCGGGCTGTATCCACTGCACCTGGTAGCCGTGCTTTTGGTAAAAGGGCATGGCCTGAAAATCCAGGGTGTTGAGCAGGCACTGCTTGCAGCCCCTCTGCCGCGCCGCCGCTTCCAACTGGGTAAGAAGGGCGCTGCCCGCCCCCTGGCCCCTTAAGGGCGCCGACACCCAGAGGCTGTCTAGCAGCAACCAGTCGCCGAAGGTGCGGGCACCGGCCCCGGCCACCACCTGGCCGTCCTCATCTTTTATCTGCACCACCAGCGGCCGCTTTTCCTTTACTTCCCAATGCTCGGCATTGAAAAGGCGAATCTGCTCGTCAAAAAAGGCGATTTCATCCTGGGTGGGGTTTTCTACGACGTCGATTTCCATACGCAGCTCTTACAAAGGGCAAGTGGCCGCCAGTCTATGCCCAGATCTGGCCTTGGGGAATGGGCCAGGCGGCAGACAGGCTTGAATTGTCAGCCTTTAGCTGGAATGATGCGGCCAGCCTCGTCTGCTGTAGTTGGCATATATGGAAATAGCATTGCAGGTTGTGGAAAACCTCGCCCCAGACCAGTCGTCCCTGAATGCGGCCAAAAAGCTGCTCAAACCCGCCAAGTGGCCCTTGTTGCACAAGTCCGAGCCGGACGCCCTGATTTGGGGCCATTGCCAGGGCTCGGGTGCCAACCCTTACCTGGTGGTAGCCGACGCCGCCGACCATGGCTATAAGTGCTCCTGCCCTTCCCGTAAATTCCCCTGTAAGCATGTGCTGGCCTTGATGTGGCAATTTGCCGAGGCGCCGGACGGCTTTAGCGACGGCGACCAGCCGGACTGGGTCAGCGACTGGTTAGGCAGGCGCAAGCGCAAGACCACCACCGCCGCCCCTGCCTCTGGGCAAGGTAAGAGCCTGGCGGCAACGGCCGCCGAGCCGGTATCCGAGCTTACCGAGCAAGAGCTTGAACAAAAGGCCCAGGAGCAGCGCCAGCGGGCACAAAAGACCCGCGCCCGCACCCAGGCTGCCGCCACCAAAGGCCTTGAAGATTTCCAGCAGTGGCTGGACGACCAGCTGCGCACCGGCCTTAACGATCTGCTGGGAGACCTTGGCACCCGTTGCCGCGCCGTGTCGGCACGCATGGTGGACGCCAAGCTCGAAGGCCTTGCCAGCCGCCTGGATGAGCTGCCAGCCCGGGTCAAATCCCTGCCGCAGCCGCTGCGCCTTTACGGCCTGACCCAGTTTCTGGGGCAACTGTCGGCCCTGATGCAGGCCTGGTTTGCCGACCCCGAAGACGAAGACGCGCGCCAGGCCTTGCTGGCCACCGAGTCCCGTGCCCAACTGCTGGAAAGGCCGGATCTGCACAAGGTGCAGTCCAGGTGGCACAACCTGGGTGAGCGCATCGTCAGCCGCCGCAGCGGCTTGGTCAGCCATGAATCCTGGCTGCTCGACTGCCAATCCCCCAGCCCCCGTTTTGCCCTGTTGCTGGATTATTACCCGGCCTCGGCCGGGCGCCGCGCCACAGGCCCTGGCCCCGGCACCGAGCTGACCGGCGCCCTGGCCTACTACCCGGGGCGCTGCGCCGAGCGGGCTTTTCTCCTCGACTACCAGGCCTCTGGCGCCGATACCGAGCCAGACTGGCCCCAAAGCGACCAATCCCTGAAAGCGGCCTGGCTTGAACGCCTGTCCCTGCAGCCCTGGGCCGAGTCCATGCCTTGGCTGTTGGGCCCAGGTCGCATCGCCCAAGATGCCGATGGCCACTATTGGTGGCAAGGGGCCACTGACACCCTGCCCCTTAGCAACCCCCACCTGCCGGTGCTGGTCACAGGCTCAGAGCTGACCGGCGCCTTCGTGCTGTGGAACGGCATCCAGGGGGACCTTGTCAGTGTTCGCAGCCGCCACTGGGGTACCCTGACATGCTGAATCAAGACACCTTGGGCTCTTTGGACCAACAGACCGAAAAACTGCTGATGCGCTGGGCTATGGGCCACAACGGCTTGCCCGAGGCCGACTTGCCCCCCCATTGGCTGGCGCTGCTACAAGACCTGCCTGCCCCGCAGCAGGCCAGCGCCGCCCTGGCCCTGCTCAGCCAGGTGCAAGCGGCCATGCTCGCTATCAGCCCCCCGGCCCAGCTCAAGGTCAGCGCCGCCATACCCCTGCCTGCCCTGCCCTTGTTGCCGACGCCGCTGCGCCCCTTGTTTCGCCGCTGCCTGGGGCAGCCACAAGGCTACGTCCAGGCAACCCTGGCTCTGCTGGAGCGCCGGGGCTACGCCCCCCATCCGGCCGACTGGTTTGTAGAGCAAGGGGACCAAGTGCAACTTGCGTCGGTTCAGCCCTGGTACCAGTGGCGAGACGAGACCAGGGACAACAAGGCACCCCCCGAGGACACCTTGAGCCAGGACAACTGGGATGCCTGGCCGCCCCAGCAGCGCCTTGCCCAGTGCCAGGCCCTGCGCCGCCAAGACCCGGCCCAGGCCAGGGTGCTGTTAATGGCCTGCGCCGCCAAGGAAAAGGCGGCCAACCGCCAACGGCTGCTCGAATGCCTTGCTGACAACCTCAGCAGCGCCGACGCGCCCTACCTGACCGAGCTGCTCGGTGACCGCGCCGAAGGCATCCGCCTGTTTGCCCAGCGCATGCTGCTTCGCCTCGACTGCCTGCCAAAGGACCAGCAAGCACAGCAACAAGCACAGGCCCTGGAGCTGGCCGCTGGCTTTGAGGTCAAAAGCACCGGGCTTTTGCGGCGCAGCAAAGAGCTGATACCGCAAAAACTCAAATCCTCCCGAAAGGCGGCCGACCGTACCCAGTTGCTGGCAACCACCAGCCCCAGAGCCCTGGCCGAGGCCCTGCAACTGACCCTGGCCGAATTGGTCACGGCCTGGTCTTTCCAGGCCAACAGTGACGACGACAACCTGGTGTTGGTCGAGCAGCTGCGCCACAGCCTGGACCACAGCCTCCTTGGCCTCCTGCTGGACCGGCTGTTTGCGGATATCGACGGCCATGGCCTGACCTATCAGCACCTGCGGCTGCTAAGGCCCCTTACCGAGGCCATGGACAGCCCGCAGCGCCAGCAATTGGCCCTGAGGTTACTGGCCAGCCAGGAGTGGGAAGACGACCTGGATTTTGAAGACATCGGCATCAACCTGCGCCTGGACAGCCTGCCCCTTGGCAAGGAAGACTTTTTAGCGCTGCCCCGCTGGCGCCGCTTTTGCCAGGAACTGGGCCAGGCCATCAGGGAAGAAGAGGCCTCCAAGGTGCAAGGGACCTGTCTGGATCTGGCTGCCCTGGGGCTTTGGCTGCCCAGGAACACGGCCACCGCCATCATCGAGCAACTGACCGGGCTGGGACTGTCCTATTCCGATCCGCTGCTAAACCACCTCAAATTCAATGTGGCACTGGCTCAAGCCGGTACCGCTGACATGGATAACTGCAAACAGGGTTAGTTATGAGCAAGGTATTAAGGACACCGGTAGAGATCACCTACCAGGCAGAGCTGGACGCACTCAAAGCCGACCAAGGGCCCAAGCCCGAAAACTGGCAACTGACCCCCAAGGCGGTGGTGACCTACCTGATGGGTGGTCAAGCCGCCGACGGCACCGAGATCAGCGCCAAATACATCGGCAACCGCCGCCTTATAGAAACCGCCGTGGCCACCCTGGCTACCGACCGGGCCCTGCTGTTGCTGGGGGTGCCGGGCACCGCCAAGTCCTGGGTTTCCGAGCACCTGGCCGCCGCCATCTCCGGCAGCAGCTCGGCGGTGATCCAGTGCACAGCCGGCACCGACGAAAACCAAATTCGCTACGGCTGGAACTACGCCCAGCTGCTGGCCAAGGGGCCGTCTCGCGAGGCCCTGGTCCCCACGCCGCTGTTTCGGGCCATGGAGCAAGGCACCCTTTGCCGCCTGGAAGAGCTGACCCGCATGGGGTCAGACGTTCAGGACACCCTTATCACCGTCCTGTCTGAAAAAATGCTGCCGGTACCGGAGCTGGACGACGTCGTCTACGCCACTCGCGGCTTTAACGTCATCGCCACCGCCAACAACCGCGACAAAGGGGTTAACGAGCTGTCTTCGGCCCTGAAGCGGCGCTTTAACGTGGTGGTATTGCCCCTGCCGGACGACATGGACGAAGAAATCGCCATCGTCGAGCGCCGGGTGGCCGAGATGGGCAACAGCCTGGAGCTGCCGGTACCGGCCAACGCCAAGGCCGAGATCGAAAAAGTGGTCACCATGTTCCGCGAACTCAGGAGCGGCCAGACCCTGGACGGCAACATGGCCCTAAAAACCCCCAGCGGTAATCTTTCCACCGCCGAAGCCATCGCCGTGATGGTGGGCAGCCTCAGCCAGGCCAACTGGTTCAGCGACGGCCAGCTGCAAGCAGAAGACGTCAGCCACAACCTGCTGGGGGCCATCGTCAAAGATCCGGTGCAAGACAAGGCGGTGCTGGAAGAGTACCTGGAAACGGTGCTGAAAAAACGCCCGGACTTCGCCCCCTACTACCACGCGCTCAACGAGGTTTTGTGAGCCAGGATATGAGCGCCACTGTTCGCTATTTTGGCATTCGCCACCATGGCCCGGGGTCGGCCGCCAGGCTCCTTGACGCCCTCAACGCCCTACAGCCGGCCTGCGTGCTCATCGAAGGGCCGGCCGACTGCACCGACATCCTCGGGCAGCTGGCCAGGGCCGAGATGCAGCTGCCGGTGGCGCTGCTGGCTTACTGCCAGGACGACCCGGCCACGGCCAGCTACTGGCCCTTTGCCGAGTTCTCCCCCGAGTACCAGGCCTGCCTGTGGGCCGTGGCCAACGGCGCCGAACTGCGTTTTATCGACCTGCCGGTCAGCCAGCAATTGGCCATGGCCCTGGCCGCCCGTGAACAAGACAGCGAAGACGGCCCAGAGGGCGGCGAGCAAGAGGCCCAAAGCCCGCCTGCCGCCGACAAGAACCCCGTTAGCGAGGCCGAACAAGAGACCCCCCTCAGCCAGGACCCCATCGCCGAACTGGCCCGGTTATCGGGCTACCAGGACGGCGAAGCCTGGTGGAACGACCTTATCGAACAAAATGCCGATGACGACGCCGCCATTTTTGACAGCGTCGCCTCGGCCATGGCCGCCTTGCGCGACAGCGCCGGGGTCCGCCCGCGCGACCTGCAGCGCGAAGCCCATATGCGCCTGGAAATAGCCCAGGCCGCCAAGGCAAGCGACGGTCCCATAGCCGTGGTGTGCGGCGCCTGGCACGTACCGGCCCTTAACGAAAAACACAAAATCAGTGCCGACAAGGCGCTGCTCAAAGCCCTGCCTAAGAAGCTCGCCGCCACCAAGGTGCGGGCCACCTGGGTGCCCTGGACCAGCCCACGCCTGGCCAGCCGCTCTGGCTACGGCGCCGGTGTCGATGCGCCCCAGTGGTACCAGCACCTCTGGCAGCACCGCAGCTCGGGCCGGGTGCTGGAGAGCTGGCTCACCAAAACCGCCGCCGCCCTTCGCCAACAAGGGCAGGTGGTGTCTACTGCCTCGGTTATCGAAGCGGTGCGCCTCAGCCGCACCCTGGCCGCGGTGCGCCAGCGCCCGGCCGCCGGTTTTGAAGAAATGCGCGAAGCGGCCATTGCCTGCCTGTGCTTTGGCGAACCCCTGCAATGGCAGGGCATTGAAGACGAGCTGCTGCTGGGCAGCCAGGTGGGCGCCGTGCCGCCCGACTCGCCTTTGCTGCCGCTGCTGGAAGATCTGGAAAAACAAAAGAAGGCCCTGCGCCTTAAAGCCGAGGCCAGCAGCCGGGAGTTGTCGCTGGATCTGCGCACCGAGCCAGGCCTGCTCAAGTCCATTTTGCTGCACCGCCTGACCCTCTTGGATGTACCCTGGGGCTTGCAGACCAATGCTGGCGGCAGCCGTGGCACTTTCCGGGAGCGCTGGCTGCTGTGCTGGCAGCCCGAATTTAGCGTGCGGCTGGTGGAAAACCTGGTCTATGGCAGCACCATAGCCCAGGCCGCCAACGCTTGCCTGGCCGAGAAGATGCAAGGCCAAAGTACCCTGGCCGGCCTCACCGAACTGGTGCAACTGGGCTTGGAGGCGGACCTGCTGGAGGCCACCGCCCAGGGCCTTAAGCTCCTCGACAGCCGCGCCGCCCACACCGACGATTGCAGCGAGCTGCTGGCCGCCGTGCCGTCTTTGGTGCAAATTCAGCGCTACGGCACCGCCCGGCAGTTGTCGGCCAGCCACCTTGACGCCCTGTTGCAGCGCCTGGTGGTGCAAGCCTCGGTGTCCCTGCCCTACGCCTGCCGTAACCTCAACGACGAAGAGGCCGGCGCCCTTGGCCGCCTCATTGAGAAAAGCCATGACGCCATCCAACTGGCCCAGTTGGACGACGCCATCAACAGCGGCTGGTTCGAGGCCCTTGGACAGGTAGCGGAGCACGGCCACAGCAGCCCGGCCCTGGCCGGCCTTGCCAACCGCTTGTTGTATTTTGCCGACATCAAAGACGCCGCCTCGGTCCAGGCCGCCTTGCAAGTGGCCTTGTCGCCGGCCATCGCCACCGCCGAAGCCGCCCGCTTCTTCGAGGGCTTTTTTACCGGCGCCACCCAGCAGCTGCTTTATGACCCTAGCCTCCTTGAAACCGTCACCCATTGGCTCAGCGCCATGGACGAAGAGGCCTTTATCGCCCATGTGCCCTTGCTGCGCCGGGTATTTTCCGGCCTTGACGCCATGGAACGCCGCCGGCTGATGGACACTGTCCTGCACGGCCGCCAACAGGGACTGACCTTGACGGTCAACAGCGCCCTTGGCGAGCAGTGGCAAGGCCACCTGCAACGCCTGGGTAAACTCATTCAAAGAGACAAGACATGGACGCAAACCCCTCACCCCTGAATGACAGCGCCGAGAACGAGCGCCGCTGGCGACTGGTGCTGGGCACCGACGAACCCCAGTCGGCCCTGGCGGCTCAGGACCAACGTTTGATGCAGGCCCTCAACGCCCTGTACGACGGTGACGGCAGCGGCGGCGGCAAAGGCCGGGGGTCCCTAGGCCGCTCTGCCCCCAAGGTGTCCCGCTGGCTGGGGGATATTCGCGAGTTCTTCCCCACCAGCGTGGTGCAGGTGATGCAGCGCGACGCCTTTGAACGCTTGGGCCTCAAGCAAATGCTGCTGGAGCCGGA
Organism: Gallaecimonas xiamenensis 3-C-1; assembly: GCF_000299915.1. Taxonomy (NCBI): domain Bacteria; kingdom Pseudomonadati; phylum Pseudomonadota; class Gammaproteobacteria; order Enterobacterales; family Gallaecimonadaceae; genus Gallaecimonas; species Gallaecimonas xiamenensis. The sequence continues at coordinate 27,554 of NZ_AMRI01000001.1, read as the reverse complement.
ATTTCTGGCCGCCATGGAAGCCGACGTGCACCTGGTGGCGGACCTTGTCAGCCTGCGTTCGGCCATGCCGGAACAGACCCTGGACACGGCCCGCCAGGTTATCGCCAAGGTGGTGGCCCAGCTGATGGAGAAACTGGAACGCAAGACCGCCGAGTCGGTGCGGGGCGCCATCAACAAGTCCAAGCGCACCTTCAGGCCCCGCTTCAATGACATCGATTGGGGCCGCACCATCAGTGCCAACCTGCGCCACTATCAGCAGCAGTACCAGACGGTGATCCCGGAAAAGCTGGTGGGGTTTATGCGCCAGAACCGGCGGGTGGTGGACCTGGATGAGGTCATCCTCTGTGTGGACCAATCCGGCTCCATGGCCACCTCAGTGGTCTACAGCGCCATTTTTGCCGCCGTGATGGCCTCTTTGCCGGGGGTGCGCACCCAGTTGGTGTGTTTTGACACCGCTATCGTCGATATGACCGACGATCTGGCCGACCCGGTCAGCGTGCTGTTCGGGGTGCAATTGGGGGGCGGCACCGACATCAACCAGGCGGTGGCTTACTGCCAGGCCAAGATAGAGCGCCCCGCTAAAACCCACCTCATCCTGATAACCGACCTCTTCGAGGGCGGCAATGAGGAGGAGCTCAAAGCCCGGGTGGCCCGGCTTATCGGTAACGATGTCAACGTCATCACCCTGCTGGCCCTGAGCGACGACGGCCGCCCCGCCTACGACAGCCAACTGGCCGCCGATTTTGCCGCCATGGGCTCACCCGTCTTTGCCTGCACCCCGGACCAATTTCCAGACTTGATGGCAACGGCCCTGCGTCGCGAAGACGTGCAGGCCTGGGCGGCGGCGCAGGACATTAAAACCGTCAGGGCCGACCCCGACGCCCTCAAGGGCTAAGGGCAGCTGTGCGCAGATGCCCTGCCCCAAGGCCCTGTCAAAGGCGTTCACCAAGCTCAACTCCCGGCGCCCTCAGCCCCCGCCTTGCCGCCGGGGAGCGCCTGCCCGGCCGCCAGGGACTCATCAATCAACACCAGGCGATAAAGAGGGCCTGCTTGCTCAAAGCCAAGGCCTTTGAACAGCCGGATGGAATTGTGGTTGGGCGCGTCGATATCGGCCAACAGCCGGCAGACGCCCAGGGTCTTGGCATGGCCAAACAACAATCTTAAGGCCTCGGACATCAAGCCCTGGCCCCAATAGGCCTGGTTCAGCAGGCAGCCGACCTCACACTCGGCCCGGGACGGGGTAAAGCTGTGCAGGCCGCAGGTCCCAATGAGCTTGCCCCTGGCCTTCTCGACAATAGCCCACTCCAAAGACTCACCGCTGCTTTCCAGCCGGGCTACGCTCTCAAGCATCTGGTAGACCATACCCAGGGAGCTAAAGGCCGGATCTGAGGCAAAAGCCATGGTGGCTTCGCTGCCATAAATGGCGAACAGCGCCGCCGCATCGGCCTTGGTCATGGACCGCAGGTACACCCGTTCGCCTTGCAATACCGCCTTCATACCCCTCCTGCTTCGCCTTTACCGCGACAACCATTGAAGGCCGCCACGGGCACTAGCCATGGCGCCGGTTCTGCAACAGGGCGCAGACAACATCGTGCACTTCTTCTTCAACCTCGGCGCGACTGGGGTGGGCACGCATCGAATGCAGCAGGAACCTGAGCCGGGCCAGCACCTCGAACTTCACCTGGTACAAAAAGTGCGACACTATCCAGTACTTCCACACCTCGTCGTCGCCTTTGAGGATCCGAAAAACCGGTTCCACCAACTCGACGCCCAGGCAGGCCAGCCGCTCCGACACCGGGCCGGCAATAGGCCAGTTGATGTCTTGCAGGCACTCGAGCAGCGCATCGAGGTGCAAGATGACCTCCTCGTCCGGCGCGGCCCTGAGGTTATTGCAGGCTTGGTCGTCGCCCTTGTGCCTTGGCACTATCTGCATGGCCACGCCCTAGCCTGTTGCCTTAGGCAAGGATTGGCCAAACCGGGCTGGCATTACCGCCACTCCCTAACCCGCCTGATGCTGAGCCAAGACCAAGTCGCCCGGCTGGAAATTACTCTTAAAGGTAAAGGCGTAAGCGGTGTCCCCCTTGTCCCGCAGGTGCTCAAGCCTCGCCATGGCTTCTTCCACAGTGGGAATATGACCCACCGGCACCCACCAAAGCACGTAGGTGTCTTGCGCCGACGGGTGGAACCACTCGCTTTTTCGCCTCAGAAAATCCCGGTGGTGGGTCCGGAACATGAAATTTTTCAAGGCATCGACGCTGTCCCAGACCGACATGTTGACCAGGATGTCCGGGTCGCCCATCACCTCTATGGCGGTGGCGTCGCCGCTGTCATCTTTCAAACGCCAAATAAAGCCGTCACTGGCTTCGGCCAGGGCATTGATGGGGGCCAGATTGTCTACGAAATCGGCAATCTCGGGGGCGTCCAAGCTGTAACGGGCCTTGGCGATGTTCAGCTGTGCAAGGTGCATCAGTTCTCCTTTATTTTTAATCGTCCCTGTATCGGTCACCAGCATAACAACATGCCTAGGCAACGGCGCCCAGCAACCAACTGCCCGGCGACCTTGTTTAGGTTAAAAGCGCTGTTTGATTTTTTGGACAAATCGCTCGACCCGGGCCGGGGCAGCGCTTTCACTCTTGTAAAACGACAGCATGTCCAGCTTGCAGCCCTTGGCACAGGCTCCCAGCAGGGCAAGTTTGAGCACCCTTTTTACCGGCCGCCACAGTACAAAGGTGTCCACCCACCAAGGAGATCCCAGGGTAGTCACCACCTTGACCTCCTTGAGGTTGCCAAGGCCCGGCTGGATGGCACCTAAATCTGCGGCATGGTGGTAGGCATGGCCAGGCGCCCAAACCCGGTCAAACCAGCCTTTGAGCATGGCCGGAAAGCCAAACCACCAGGTGGGGAAGATCAGCACCAGGCTCTGGGCCTGGGTTAGTTGGTCAAGCTCCTCTGCCAAGGCACGGCCATCAAACTGGCCCTGATAGTAGCTCTGCCTCTCCTGCTGGGTCAGCCTGGGGTCAAACCCCTTCTCATAGAGATCCAACACCTCGACCTGGTAGCCTTTGGCAGCCAGATGCGCCACGGTCTGGTTCGCCAGATAATGGCAAAGACTGCCCTGCAACGGGTGGCATACAACAACCAAGCACTTCATAACCCTTCCTTGTAAAGAGGCCCAAGCCAGAGCCTTCTGCCAGGCGTGGCGCCTTTAAGTGACAGCCCAGCTCATGCCCGTGATAGGCATTTTTTACCCCATTGAGAGCCGCTTTTTACCGCCGTCAATGAACCCCTGGACGACACTGTGAAAATACGCCGCATCCATTTTTCCGTAGAAGATGCCTTCTTCTCCTTCGCTGTCATAGAACTGGACAGTGGCATAAAGTGTACCGGCGATGGGAATAAGGAAGCAGGCAACATTATCTGTATTGGGGCCCCAGTTTAAGATTTGTTGCTGCGCGTAAATGTCGTCTTCAATATCGAAATGGCAGGACTCTTCATCTCTGGTGCTCTGTATAAAAAGATGTGCCTCAACCACTGACCGGCCAGTGAAATAGCGGGAAAAGCGCTCGAGGTTTCTATTTTCTACAAGGTCTTTTTGCGCTTGGGCCAGCACGGTTTCCAGGTAGGCAACATTATCCACCCTGGTCACATGATGCCCCAGCAACCATATGTTCAGTGCGAAAAGCCCCTGGCTGCCAGCGATGCTTTCACCGATCTCTATGGCAAAACTGTCTTTATGCCCGAACGTCATTAATCCACACTCGTCCATGCTGTCTATATTTCCCTTTCAGTTACTGGGGTCATGGCGCTTTGCCAAGGTGCCCCTAGCGCCACAAGACGGCCTTGAGCTGCCCTTCATCCTCGCCATACTCGGCTGCCAGGTAATGGATAAGGTCTGCAATAGAATCCCCGATACTTTCAGGGATATCGATATCCTCTATGTCATAGGTGATAAAGTGCGCCTTGGCATCGGCCAGATAAAAGCCGGTAATGGACGACTCGCCCTCCCACAGCGGGATCACATCCACCCCTGGCGGTGAAAAGTCCTCCGGTTCAAGGGAGTAACGAAGCGCCCTGCATCTGAACGCCAGGTCCTCATGAACAAACTCACCTTGGGTCAGCTTTACTAGCGCTTCTGTCAGCCCAAGCTTGGCAAGCTCAGTGTCCCTGGCTGTGCCGGTGATCATCATCCTTAACGGCTCCTGGATATCCCTAGCCTCGTTGCATCACTGTCTTATCAGGCTTGCAGTTTAGGGACCAAATACTGCATGTAATTCACTTTGCTCAGGGGGACTCCCTTCATCCTCATGATGCTGTAGGCAGCAACCAGGTGAAAGTACAGGTTGGGTAGCAGGAAGTCTTCCACGTACTCCGGGCCAGACAAGGCCAAATATTGACCATCGGCCAAATCAACTCGCTTTATCTCTTGCAGTTTGCTGTCATCCAGTTCGGCTTTCACCAACAGCCCCTTGGTCTCGTTGATGATGTCTCTGGCCTGCGCCACGGTACCGACCTCGGGAGATAAATTGTCCATCCCCTTGCCCTGGCACCATAGAGCGAAATTCCTGGGCTGGTTGCAGGTATAAGCGATTTGGGTACCGAAAGGCAGCATATCCTCGATCAACCGATAACCAAGGATATTGTCCTGTTCCTCTTTAAAGTGACCGGCAGCCATATCCAAAACGGCTGACAACACATCCAGCCTCGAAAGGAAGAGGTCTCGGTAGGATTGCATCTTTACTGCTGACATAACATCTCCTGAAGTGTTTAAAAAAGGATCTGGCAGGGCCGGCCAAAACTAAGACCACAGGACGATGATTTTGCAAAAACAGTAGGCGGCACCTTGTTTCTACCTTTCCAAGGTTCAGGGTGCAGCCGTTATCCTGCCACCGTCCTGCCGCCCTTTCATGCCATGGCGATATATCCGGGGTGGCCAGCGATGCTGCCAAGCCAGGACTGAATGGCAGGATAGTGGGAGAGATCGAATCCACCCTCATGGGCGACATGGGTGTAGCCATACAGGGCGATATCAGCCGTGGTCAGCTTGTCCCCGGTTAAGTAAGGGGTTTTCCCAAGCTGCGTCTCCATCACCGTCAAGGCCTTATGCCCACCCTGCTGCTTGGATTCGAAATCAGCGCGGCGTTCCTCTGGCAAGCCAAGGTACTTGGCAATAAAACGCGCAACGGCAATAAAGGGTTCGTGGCTGTATTGTTCGAAGAACTGCCATTGCTGCACCTTTGCCAGCAAGAACGGGTCTGTGGGCAGCAGCTCACTGCCGTAAGCCAGATAGTTTAGGATGGCGTTGGACTCCGAAAGACAGCGGCCGTCGTCCAACTCGAGCAACGGAATTTTACCGTTGGGGTTCTTGCTCAAAAATTCAGCGGCCGCCGTGTCGCCGGCCAGGATATCGACAGGCACCCACTGGTGCTCAATCCCCAACAAGGCGCAAAGCAACTTCACCTTGTAGCAATTCCCAGACTGTATATCGCCGTATATCTTCATGGTCGCCCTTGGCCGCCTTATCGATTGGAAAAATCATCGGTGCGCAGCAGGCAACACGCCTGGCAGCAGCCCACAGGTTAAGGTATTCCTCCCCCGGTGCCCATCGCCGAAGCCGGTTTGATGAGAAACGGCGCGTTCCCTGTCAGGGGGCGCCTTGGCCTCTTCACCGGCACCGGCCTAGATTGGGGCCTTGCAGCCTTCTTGGGCGGGGGCCGCAAGCGCCTCAACCACCATACGGGAAAAAGCCTCAGGGTCTGCCTGGGGGAGCATATGCCCCTGCCCTGCCGCCTCGAGCAGCTGGAACCGCTCTGATGTTGCCGCAGTATGCCTTGTCACCAACTTGAACATGTCCCTGGTGGCACTGCCATGCCCCAAGATGATGGGAGTCTCGATCTGGGCAACCCGTTGAGGGTCAAGTTGTGGCTGTTCCTGCTGGTGCAGTTGCTGGGCCAAGGTAAAGGCCTTTGACAGTTGCAAAGCTTTGACATCGTCAGGCTGGGCTTGAAAATACCCCGGCCTGTTTCCTGTGCCGTCGATCAGGGCTTCGACAGCCTGCTCCAGGTGTCCATGCCCAAAGTGCTCGAAGACAGCGCCAAAGATGGCATTGGCATCCTCCAGCCAGGCCCCCATTGCCTCTTCCTTGACGCAGCCAGGATAGCCGGGTTCATAAAGAAACACCTTTGCCAGGGGCATGGCCTGCTTTGCCAGCATGTTGAGCACCACATCAGCACCATAGGACCAAGCCACTACGCTGACCGGCTTCTCCTCAAGCAGCGCACTTATAACCTTGCCAAGGTCGTCGGCATGGCTGTTTAAGCCAAAACTTCCCTCTTCGGGCCGTTCGAAATGGCGCAAGCTTATGGACACAACCTCGAAGTGGGCAGCCAAGTACGCCATATGGGGCAGCCACATGGCACCATCCGTCAGTGCGCCATGCACTAATACCAGGTAGTTTCCGCTGCCTTTTCTTATCTGATTCAATTGCATTATTCCTACTAAATGGCACCCAGGTATCGCTCAAGGCAAAGACCATGATGTTGTACAATCTGTGAAGCACCTTGGCAGGTATCGGCTGCGACGCCACTAGGCGCCACAACTCAAGGTTTCGAAGATGGGACAGCCTGATACCGCCATAGGCTTCCAATTGGATTATCCGCACCTTCCCCAATGCATTCCCTGTCACCCTGTAGGCAAAAAACATCGAGTAGCCCAAGGTAAACAGGTAAATAAAAACCGTGCCATAGGGAACAGCAGCCGATTTCATGGGCAGCTCTTAGGCCCCCTTGCGAAAGTATTCGATAAGGCCTTTGCAAAAGCGCCATAGCAGCCCGCTCCGGGCCTATAGGGCTTGGGCAGCCGCAGCCCTATATTTTCTTGAGTACGGTAGCGGGGTTGCCACCTATGACCAGGTTGTCACCAAAGCTCTTGGTAACAACAGCCCCCGAAGCGACCACGACATTGTCGCCTAGAGTGACCCCTGGGTTAATGGTGGCATGCCCACCAATCCAACAGTTATGCCCTATGGTGACCGGCTTGCCGAACTCCAAACCGCTGACTCGTTCAACGGGGTCGATGGGGTGTGACGCGGTATAAATCCCTACTTGCGGTGCGATAAAGCAGTTGTCACCTATCCGCACCGCAGCTACATCGAGAATGACGCAGCCAAAATTGGCGAAAAAATTGTCGCCAACAAAGATGTTTTTGCCATAGTCACATTGGAAGGTTGACTCAACCTGGATACGACTCCCGGTCGCACCAAACAGCGTCTTGATAATCGCGGCTCTCTCGTCGGCTTCGCTAACGCTGGTCTGATTTAGCTTTTCCGTCAGTAGCCGGGCTTTGAGGCGCAATGCAACAAGCTCTGCATCACTGGGGTCATAATATTCCCCTGAAAGCATCTTTTCTTGTTCGGTCATCTTATCTAATCCAGATCACAATTCGGGCAGCAAGGCTGCCATAGCAGCCCACAGCAGGAACAGTTCAAGGTCACGGCTGGGTTAAAAAGAGCTTTACACCCATGGCAGCCATAAAGCCGCCGGCAAGCCGGCAAAGATGCTTCTTGAATTTCCCATAAGCCGCCTGGGCACCAGGGGTGGACAACAGCATAGCTACGATAATGTACCAGCCCGAGTCAATCAGCAAAGCCGATACGCTGACAATCAAGACCGAATAATCCGGTACCTCTTTGGGCAAAAAAGCCGCAAAAGCGCTACCAAATACCAGTGCTGTTTTAGGATTACTGACTTGAGTAATGAACCCAGCAAACAGCATCTTCAAAAACCCAGCCCTGGAACTTAGGGCTGTGCGGCCTGGGGTATCTTGCCCGGCGGATTTCCACATCTTTATTGCCAGAAAGCACAAGTAGACACCGCCGATCACTTTAAGTAGGGCATATAACCAAGGCACCATGGCAATCAAGGCAAACAGCCCATAACAGGCGACCACCGCGAACAACGTCGCCCCTAGCCCCATTCCAATCGCCACCCCCATGGCCTCAGTACGGGACCTCGACATCGCAGTTTGCGCCACCAAAAGAAAACTGGGCCCTGGGCTCATCACCCCTAACAGCAAGAACAACATAATAGGAAGGATAAAAACATACTCATGCATAAACACCTCTACAGAGTTAAAACTATCCTGTGCTCGCAGCCTAAGCCGCCAGAAAAAGACGGGCCAGACGCCCTTTCCACATTACGGAGAAAGAGAAAAAACCGTTGATAAGAAGATAAACCTCATAGCAGAAGACTTGCATAGTCCTTTGTTGAGCCAGCCAACTTAAGTTAAAGGGGACCTTTATATCCAACCAAAGAGCATACCCCTTTTCCCTCATCAATCAGGGAGGGGTCCAGACTGGCCTTAAAGAAAAAACGCTATCAGTTACGCTTGGTCAGCAGCTTGGCAGCGATTGAATGTAACGCAAAAGTCGTCACACTGACAACGAGCGTTCCCGATAAAAAACCTGATAGCCAAATAAGGGTCAGCTCACTGTAGTTTATAAAATCCGATGAGTGAAAGCGCATTTGTGGGTTATGGCTCCAAGCCGCATAGGTACAAAAAGAGCCAACCACGCATCCTAGTAACAGCCCCAAGCACAAACTTCGCTTGATGATTGCCATCTTCATTATAAGTAACACCCTTTATTTTCCACTATACAGCCTATCATCGCGCAAACATCGTTAGAACCCTCAGCCATTAAACCTCTCGCGCCTTCGGGTCGCATCAATCCACAGTCACATTAACCTTTTCATTTGGATTATCAGCTTTCTTCGATATTGCTACACCATCTCGCATTGATATCCGTTTGGGTAATGCCCCTGCATCCCAATAAGTTCCAAGAAAATACAGAGGGGCTAAAATTGCCCCTCTGTAAGGTACGAACCTTCCTCACCAGAACTTAAACTTGGACTTCTTTTCCTCATTTCCGTACTTGAGAAGCATCACTTGTTTTTCATGGCCAAATTCAGAATCGCCATAAACAACCCTTATCAACTCATCTTCATCATGGCCAATAGTATCGCCATCATTGATGACCAGACCGTTAGAAATAAGGTAGCCGGCCAAACCTGTCAGCCGCTCTCTTAAACCTGCGACTGACTCAGGCGTCTCCGTAGCCACTATATCCATTAGCCCCAGAGCGTCGAGTCCGGAGGTAAATCCTGATGAGAGGTTTGCATCACCATCCCCCACCCGAAAATCAACCCAAATATGCACCGGAGGCCCATGAGGAAGCACTTCCTCTGCGAACTTGATAAACATGTCCTTGGGAACAACCATGGACGCGTTGCTCCATAAAACACCTATCGCTTCTTTACAGACAGACAGTAGAGCGGCCGTTACTTTTGTTAGCAAGATAGAGGTATTGACCTCTGAAAGATTGTCGTCAATAACAGTAATAATCAAATGGTGATCATGCGATTGGACATCTTCAGTAGCAGACGGCCAAAGAATACTGGTTGCACAAGGCCCTTCCAGGTCACTCCAAGGAAAAGGAGCGCCCATGGTCCCAATAGCCACGAACGAATCTCCAACATTAAAGGAAAAGACATTATCTTTGACATCCTCATCAAATATGATGTCTTTATTCCACACCGAACTGAAGTATTCTTTAAGACTATCTAAAGAGATTACTGGCATTCCCTTGCACAGGGGCATCGATATCTGTAAAGCCAAAATGTCATCCTTATCTCTTTGTTGGCTTACGCCGGAAAACCAAAATAGCACTGGCTCTGTAAACCAGAACCAATGTTTTGCTAATTAACTTTTTCTTCAAGCGCGGCTATCCACTCCTCGGCTTCAGCCACTATAAACTCATAACGCAATTCATTTAAAAGCGTTATTCGGATAGCATCAGTGGTAATGGGTATGATGCCTCCCCCTTTACCTAAGCACTTAACGACAGATGCTATTTCACTGCGCTGGAACCTATACGGACCCAACCCAAACTGATCATTAAATGGAAAGAAAGCGACTTCGGAATCTGTCAATGACAGCTTTCCATCCGCTTTGGCCACGCCGTCCTGCACTGTCGCAGGTGAAGACTTGATAATACCGTCAAGCATAATGCGTCCCTTCTTTAAATTCCGTTCAGCAAAAGCCACTAAAGGTAAACGGCGTGCTATGACACTTCCATTAGGGAGCCATTGTTAGTGGTCTGTATGACGCAATACTAACTCCCTGGCGTACCGAATTGGCGTTCCAAGGATATCATCATCGTCGCCAATAGATGCAATCTCATTGGCTATGATTAATCCGAAATCGAAATCAACACCACCTGTTAGCATCATTTCGGCATCAAACTGCATTGAGCATATCTCCTCAATTTGGTGCTCTTCACGGCCTATCAAAGCCCTCTGGATGATCTTTCGGACCTTGCCAACAGCCTCTTGGACATTACCGGCTTCTAGAGAAGCCAACGCGCCATCATACATTGTGAGCCGGTGTGTTTTGGAAGGCTTACCCTTTCCATCCAGCACCGACTCGTGAAGATTGGCAAAGAACGCTTCGCGAGATGCGGCAGGCCCCCACTGTACCGTATAGCCTGCATCACTGAGCACTTGGTGGGCATACCTCACCAGCCCAAACTTGATGCGAAGGTATTCAGACCTGGGCAACTGCTGCTTCAGCAACTCTTCATTCTGGGCCCACCAAGCTCGCCAGCTGAGCTCCGCTTTGCCTATCAGCAATTGCTCGAAGTACAGGAGCTGCTCATCTGTATACATCATTGCGCAGCCCCGTCTGCTTGCGGATAGCAAACAGGGTCACTTACACCACACTGGCTATCTGCCATAAGCCGAATCGCTCCACGCCTTTATTTTTACCCCCAGTGTTACAACGCCTTGAAAACCTATTGCCATGGCTATTTATCCTTGAGTAGCGCTATGAGCCTGCGCTTTTGCTTGGGGGCTTCTGACCAGAAGCCTGCCAGCACCAACACCACCAGGAAAAGAAGGACCCCAAACGGTATCAACACCGGTAGAGAAAAATCATCCATGTTTGTAAGCATGGCAATACCTACAAGACCCACACAGGAGAACAACATGACCATGATAAGCATCGTCAAAAAATGCAGACGCATGGCAATCGTTACCAGTGAACCTTTTCTTGCTTGCTCAATTCTCCCCTCGATCACCGGCAGAAATGAGTTACGGTAAGAAATATTCTTCGTTATTTCGAATCCTTTTTCATGAACATAGCCGCCAAATTCATGTGATGGATCGAAGCTGAAGACCTTCTTTTCGCCTGTACAACTTCTAACTCGTTGTGCCACCTCCGTTGGAGATAGCGCAGTCTTTATCTTGAATTTATCGTAAGGGATTAATTTCATACTTTTCTACCAAAACCAGGGGGACGACTGATAAAAACGCTGTCCTGAAAAGGCAATCATTAGAACCTTTCGAACTTATAAAAATCAAAGAAGAGATATGAAAACCGGTCCTTGCATTACCATGTCGAAGATAAGCGTAAATGCCCTATCCAGCATATCCAATTATGCCTTAGCAGCAGTTGATTTAGCATAGTTGCTCTACTCCGAGGCTTTGCTTTTTTCTTCCTGCAACTTCTTGCTCCCACGAGACTCTAAAACCGCTATGAACTTTTTAAAACCGTCTGAATCAATGAACGGATTTCTAGCCTCGGAACGCTTCTCTCTTCTCTCGAAAAGTTGAGCCCATTGGGGATGGTTAGCAAGGTTGACTTCTACTACCGGCGGTGTTTGCGATACACGCTTAATTCTTTCTATAGTCCTGATATACTTCTCAGCCAAGTCCAGACCAATAAAGTTGGTACCATGTCCACCAACAACAAATGCCCTATGCTCAACGCCATTATCTTGGACATAGAACTCTATTGAAAGACATCCTCTTGTATGCCCAGGCGTTAAATAAAACTTAAAGGTCTTCTCCCCAACAACTAACTCATCATTATCTTTGGCAAAGCTATCAATGCTTGGCAGCAGAAAATGACTTTCTTCGGAATATTTTGCAGATTGCGATCTTGCAAGGATAAAATCCTCATAAGACATGATAACCTTAGCATTGTATTTACTCTGTAGGTATTCGGCAGAACCTACATGATCTGAATGACCATGAGTAATCAGTATGTATTTTATCTCCTTTGGATCTAACCCAAGCTTCTCGATGCTTTCTGGGATCCAATGTCCATAGGGACTTTCCAATGAATCAATCAAGACAAGACCAGCCGATGTTTTTACCAGGTATGACGATACCCATTTATCTCCAACGTAGTACAAGTCATCGAACATCTTAAATGGCTCGACATACCCATTTTTATCTGTCCTTTCTGGAATAACTTCGATTTCCTCTGAAGAAAAAGAATTGAGTGAAAGCAACAACAGCAGATCTGCAAGATACTTCATGGGAATTACGCTATCTTACTTCGAAGTAAAGCCATATGAATCAAAAACCTCAATCCCTTTCTCTTTAAACCGCCATTCCACACTTGGCATACAACCATTATCTAAAGTTATCACCGTACCAATTTTAGTATAGGGAGCAATTAAACGAATTGATGGTGGAATCGAATATGGCATGAAATCCTCTGAAAAAGCGAAGGCTTGCCAAGCCCCGACTTCATTCTTTATAACACTGACGCCATCAGCACTGAGTTTCTCTAAAATGCCTTCAGCTTCTAATGCTGAAGCAGCCTCTTTGTCAAGGATCAATCCTTTCTCAGCCGATAACTCTATAGAAAGAAAAAACCAGCTTCCCCCTTCTTCTGGGCTCACAGAATCTCCTCTATTTGATAACATCAAGGCAAGGACGCCCACTAGCCGGTAAGCATTCAGTTTACAGATCAAACGATTTAGACTACTCGCTGATTTAAATGATTCGTCAGTTGGGTACCCTGGTTAACTCTATTGGCTGGTTCCTAAGGTAGCTTGTAATCTTATTCTCCCCGGAAAATTCAAGCCTTTTTTTGTTCTACTATAAAAGAGAACTAAATCAGAATCTGGGGTAAGCGCAAACTTTATTTCGCCCCACGTCTCTGGCTCGGTATTTCAATCACTCGTCTTTACCACTACTATAATTTCGGTCATGTTTTGGTTTTTTGAAATCTGTTCAGAGCAACTCCAGGTACCAAAAAAGTTGCCCACTTCATCTTTGCAGTCACCGATAACAGTGAAAATTGCGAGTGCAAGTAACACCTTCCTTGTCATCAAGCCCTTGTTTCTTTGGAAACTTCCCTGTGACTGATGCTTAATGAATTCATTACCGAAGATTATGTGACCTACATTACTTCCTATTCGACGTCTTTAGCAACATCCCAGCCGTCATAGTATGAATGATAAGCCTCGGCTAATTCATTGAATGCAACATTTCGGCGGTATAGCTTGTCCGGTGTCAATACATCCCTCTTGCTTACATGAAGTAGCCATTGCTCATCATCTATATTCCGAAGCCCCTCCATTTTATACTCATGACCCTCTAATTCAGAAAACACTCCTTTCAGGTCGATTTCTTTTCGGCTGTAGAAAAAGAACCCCCATTTTAGTGGCGCAGTTGGATCCCAACCATTGTCTTCCATTTGAGAGTAGACTTTTTGGATACCATCTATACTTGATTCCATTTCACTTATTACACATAGAAGGTTTGGATTTAGCAAAATCACGGCACGGTTGAAGCTGGGATGATCGGATAAGTTGCTTTATCATTACCACGGACAATACTCCAGCCAACCCTAACTAATCTTCGGAGTCGTCGACTTGCAGACTTTGTTGGGCTATGAATCTTGACAACAATAGAGGAATACCTCGTTCACGCCAAAACTCCGTCGCAATCCGACCTGAAGACATGCCGCCATGAGCATGCCGCTCCACTTTAAAATGCTGTGCATAGGATACGGGGTAGCCAGTGAGTCTTAAGAAGACTTCCTCAACCAGAGCAGCCAGTTCACACACCGACTCTGGAAGCGGAACGCTTTGGCACTGCTCCGCCATTTCTCGCCAAAGGTATGGGTCCCCCCTCAAGCCCCATTGGGCCGGCTCAGGCGAAAAGAGTATTGAGATACTGGATTTCATTACTGTGCATTCCCTAAACCGGACCAGCCAAAAGGCCATCTTGGCTTGTTAGACGACCGCATGCATCTGTAAAATTCATTAAGATCAATATCGACCTAATACGCCCACTCTCCAGTCCTAAGGGCGCTTCGAAATACGCTTGTACACCCATTCTAAGCTGTCTTCTTCGTCATAGAGACGAAGCCGCTCTTCTTTTAGGCCAATAATCTTTAGCTGGAATGGCGGGAACTCATTGTAGCGACCTGATATCAGCAGCTGACAATCTTTTATTTCCCAACCAGCACCGGAAATTTCTGGTCTATGATCAATCCATGAATTGAATACGTGAGTATCGGAATCTGTGTCAAGTGAAAACTCATCGAAATATCCCTGTTCCCCATCTTTACCCCAAGCGCCTAGAATATCTTTCTCTGATACCGAACAGGTTTCTGCATGCAGCGCAGGGCTTATTGCCGTTACCAGTAATAAAAGCGTACGGATAGTGTTCATATTCCCTCGATTTTAGTATGCGAAGCTCTTAAGTAAGCACATAGATGCCTTAAGCAAGTTATTACTCTTGAGCAATCCTTTATTAATTCATACGATTTAAAAACCACCATTTTTCGATAAGGAAGCGCTAGCGGATGCCATCTCCTGCCGGCGTACTCTCTCTGATGGGTGGCTGTCGAGACACTCTACATGCCCCATTAAATGCAGCCAGCCTCGAACCATTCGGCACCATAGTAGGCACTGGAACCCTTATAAGTTCCTGGCTAACTTAATAACACAATAATAGAGCGCCACTCCAAGGCACTTGGATAATAATTAATTATTTATTCGCTATCTAGATTCTGAAAGTGAACCCTTGTATCCGTAAATTGTCTATCCTTCCTGATCTTCGCAACATCCAATGATCCTGCATAGAAATGGAGCGCATCTTTCGACAGCCATGTTGCATCCACTGTCGCTAACTTTATCAATTAAGCTACCGATGCTTCCATAATAAAAAATCCCAGCTGATATATTGGCTAACCCGAAGTTAGTGATACCGTAGCTACCAATGCGATATTGGGATGCTTAGAAAGCGTAAAGTTATGGTGAGCAATAATTGCTGTAGCATCCAAATGAGGCTTGTTATGTGTTGTATGGGCATCCTCTATCAGAGTAACTTTGTAACCCTTGCTTGCCGCACTAAACGCCGTTCTGTCTATACAAAAGTCTGTTGAATATCCGCAAATGATGACATGCTCTATTCCACTTGCATCTAAAACTTCTTTCAGATCGGTACCATAGAATGCATCTGGAGAAGCTTTGCGAATTTTTGAGCTTGAATCAGTGACTGTTAAACCTGAAAACAATTGCCATGAATCATTCTCTGGCTCCAGTACACCTGGAATTTGATGCTGTATAAACACTATTTTAATTTCAGATGAAATAGCGTAATCCAGTAACTGATTAATGTTGACGATGACTTCTTCAGATAAATGTGGTGGGTTGCTCGGACCGAAGACCCCATTCTGTACATCAACAACCAAAAGGGCTGCTTTCATATTTACTCCTACATAAAAGTAATGACTACATGGACCGCTGCACTAGCAAACAGATCACATTAAATAGCAGCGCCCGATGGATCTGCACCCACAGGCGCGGCTTGCTAGGAAGACTGGATAGCACGAACGAGATCCTGTGACTGGACAATTGGCTGCGGTTCACCTAGCGCTTCGATCAGGTCGATAGGCAAATGCTCACGCACATTAGACGAGCGGACGAATAACCCGCCTTCTGGAAAGAAGAACACCGAATTGCCGATCCCCAGCAGGCCGAATAGCGCCACCCACATCGCATCGGCGGTACTTGGCCGATTAACGGTGACGGCGCACACACGTGAAGTGTCATCGCCGTCAAATGACAGATAGATGTCTGACATGGCCTCCTGGCCGAATGATAATCGCCAACCGAAGTCGTCCTCGGCAATGAGAGCGCTACCGAACGCCTCAAGAACAAGGTCGGTAGCAACCCAATCCGCCTCTCCCCTGCGAAACCACTGTACACACACGTCAAAGCTCATGGGTGCTCCCTAGCACAACTGGCACACTGTAGTACGTCCGACGCCATAGGCGCGGAGTTGATTGACCATCATGTACTGCTAAGATTTCCAAAGTCACAGCTTTACTCAGGCTTGAACGAAAAATACTCCCCACCTTTGTCTTGAATATAAATCCTTGAGCACTCATAGCATTGCAACATTTGTCTTTTCAAGACTCTAGAGGCATCCCGGGGAGAATTCCCATTGTCAATAGACACCATTACGCCTTCCCATAATTCGTCAGGGATGAAGAATGCTTTCAGTTCTCCAGACGCATTGCCTTTACCAAAGTAAAATGGTGACAATAGTAAATGCACCTGCCTATGAGTGTCCCAGCGTCCCCTAGCATACGATTTAAACGGTTGATATACGACGCGGCGCTAGACCTCATGATTCAATGAGACACATTTCAATAGTCTCCACCCGCCGCACGCCTTTTACCAATATACAGCAGCTATTTTTTACTACTGTAGTAAGCTGATAGCTCTGCATCACCAACAGCTTCAACAAAAAAGTCTAAGTTTTCTATATGCTCATCGAAGAGCGGTATCGAGTTTGACAAAGAGAAGAATTTGTCGAGAACCGAAAAACGAACATCTTTGTTCAAAAGTAAAGTAAGCAGCATGCCCCAAAAGTATAATGTGGATACGCTATAATACTCCGATCTAATTACCCGCATGTGTTGATAATTCGTACAATCAAGAACTTCCTGAAACCTGTTAACTACAGCTACATCTTCAGAGAACGGCCTGAACTTATCAAGTTTGGCAGCCATGCCTCTCATGTGACTATACTTATTTATCTGCGACCAAGCTTTAAGATAGACGCTATAGGAAGCAAAGCTCTGAGACGATTGATTGCTGATACTGTAATGAGAGCTCTCACCAAACAAAACTAACGCTTTATAGGTATCAAAATGAGCCCTAGTGAAACTGACATTTTCTCTAAGCTCGGGTATCAATCGCTGAAAAGAAGAAACCAGCAACGGGTATTCGGCTGCGCTGATTTTTCTTGGAACACTACCGCCACGAAGTATTTGAATATAAATTCTCTCTACATCTTCCGGATTTATTTTTAACTCTTTTTTTGCCTTTTTTATCAAGAGCTCCAATGCTTCTGCATCGACACCCTGCTCATTTTTTCTATGAGACTCCTCCTCAAGCTCTATAATATCCTCTAGTTTTTCATCGTCTAATGTTAGGTTAAAAAGGAGTCCTACGAGGTCGCGGCTATTGCCACTTGTGGGATAAAAAATATTGCTTCTTTTCAAACGTAGAGACCTTAATCCCATGTAAACCTCTGAAGTTGGTGCCAGGTTGAAAGATAATGCCTGACTTGAACCGAGCCGTGAAGCAGGTTGAGCCTGTATGAATAATTAGCACCCAGCAGGGATAAATTTCCGCTCCCTGGAGTGCCCCCTTGCCATCAGTTCATATACAGACCCTGACGGGGTGTCACTCTCGGCGTACGAATACTCAATACTGTATTAGACGATCCGAGACGCTCATACGCAGCAAGCACTGGCCTGATGGTCTCACTTTCGCTTAAGGGATGGTGACAGCACTTGCCGGCGACCGGGAGGCGCTCACATGAAGAAGGTTCATCATTTGGAGGCCAAGCCACATTGAAAGCAGATTGTGTATGGGTCCAGCAATCCTGGTCGCCGTAGGGAAGTCACCATTTACAGAATATCTCCTCGCCCATAGGACTCTTACCCATTTCTGCTATAAAGCTAAAATAGATTCACTAAATAGTTTGGTGAAACATCACGTCAGAAGCAGCAAGACCTAGCTCCGTAGATATAATGCAGCTTAGCCAATGCAAATGGTTTTCAGATACCACTACCATTCCCTGGGTGCAATTACATCTTCAATGTCTACATCTGGGAAACCATAAGCCTTTACTATGAAGTCAAAGTTTTCGGCCATGACTTCTCTAGCTTCTGTCTCCAATTCGCTACCATTTTCCTCAAACTCTTCCCCTAAATCATTTATGCTCTCTGTTGCAGAATGAGTCAGTAGGAACAGGGCTTCTGGTGTTTCAGGTAGCTGGGCTTCAATCTTCTCACATAGATCAATAAGGACCCCTCTGATTTTATCGACTAAAAAATCTGGGAAGTAGCTATCTCGGTACATTCCAGAAAGAAAATCATAGCTTTTAATTTTACTGTTTGTTATTGGCACATTAACCCCTTAAAAAAGAAAGTTATCGCTGAGCACAGCTTCTGGACCCAATAGTGAACCGGTACCACTGCTATGTTTTATTAGTCTTGATGCTATAAATTTACACCAACACCGAAAGTAGCAGTCCTAACTGACGAGTCATGAAGAATTACAGGACAAAATTGGCTAGACGTTGACTAAAGGTCATTCCAACAGTTTCTATAATTCATTACCCTATCATGCTTTATAAAACCCAAGCCCCAGTTGGCTAATATCATCAGGATACCCCCAAAACTCTTCATCCAACCTATTCAATTCCTCTATCTCGCCCTCTTCAAGATATCTTGGGATATCCCAATACTCTTTCAGTTCATTTTTATACCTAGCGAAAACAGCATCAATGATGGCAAACTCTTTTTCAATTATTTTTAAAGCATCATAAGCTTGAATATTATTTAGGGCTCTTCTAGAAAACTGGTAACAATCAAAACCCCAGTTACAGAAAAACTGAACAAAACCGCCATTATTCATATCCGCTTCTAGTTTCCACAAAGCAGCGAGCTCTTGTTCAACGCCAGATAGCCTTTGCCAATCCCCATCCATCGAGTTTAGTCTATCGACCGCTTTTAACGAAAAATCGAACCATTTACTGTTGGCGTCTTCCATACTAACTTCCAGCTAAATATCTTGCTAATGGACGAACAGCAAAGCTGTTTGTCTCATGGCGGCCGTTTGCGACCAGAAAAACTCGAACAGCTTGTCATTCTGTATTGTTAATCTCACTTTCCCGACTATCCACTACGCTAGCCAATATCTCGCAGTCACACTAGCCTTCCCTCTCTTCGAGCCAGGTAAGCACTAGATCTGGCATGAGACCGTCCCTGCGAGCCTCCTTCATCAAGGCCTTCATCTAGGTGATTGAGTAGCTTGATGAGCACTGCCAGCGAAAAGGCATGTTTTCGATAACTTATTTTGTCAGAACCATGCTCCGACCAATGCGGCCTTGCGCTTCTTCTTCGATGCCACTATCTCTATCCACAACGCCATCAATACAGGCGGATGGTAGCAAGGTCTGGTATACATACTCTCGCTACGCGCGATTGCGCTTGCCGTTGTTATGTCTACTCGTTATTGGCCCACTGAATTTCCGTAATTACCATATAGGTAAAACCATTTTCGGATGGTGTTCTATACGCCCCTTTGGCATTCAGTAGCCAAGCTGTGATTGATGTCATTTCCCAACCATCTACTTCGTCGGCCTCCCACTTATCGGTCGTGAGTGCAGCGAAACCAGACCTTTCCCCAAAATCGCGAACGATGTGCATTTGATCTTTAACATTATCTCGGACAGTTGAGTTGGCCCATGACCAAAGCCAGGTATTTGATGTCGTTGATACCGACCCAACGAACTGCACTTTAGCGATGACAGCGACCACACCGTCATTTGAAAATACCAGAGAACCAGTATCCTGGTCCCAGTCAAATCGCTTGTGCTCTCCAAGCTTATACTGAGCCACAAGTTCATCTTGGCGATCAGTAAGGTAATTATGAGACTCAGTTACCTGTGCTATCCACTTTTCTTCGGCTAGTGTTTCAGTCATAAGTGACACTTTGTATTGCGCCTATAAAGATTTTCATGATTCAACGACATACTACCTGCATTTGTGGTTGGTTTATAGAGCGGCACAAGACCAATCTGACCGACTGTACTTCTTAGGAGACATTGGCACGCTCCAATTCATCCAATTTCTTTAGGGCAAAATCCCCCCTTTCAGATACAGAGTGCGAACTATCTGAAGCAAAACGCTCAGCAAAAACTCTGGCTTTTGAACCTAGATTATCTAACTCTCGTATCAAAATTTCTGCTGAAACGCGCCTAACGATGGATGAACGATCTTCTGATGCTCGTTCTAGTAAATCGAGGAGTGAAGTTTTAACCTCCTGTACGCGTTCACCAACGATAGGTTTCAGCCTGCCTTCACAGTACCTTATATCCGTCCACACCCACCTTCGACCTTCGACCCAAACAATTCGCCCTTCAAATAAACTGCGGTATGCCTTGGCTCGCACTGAAGGCTGAATAGCGGATCTAGCTATTTCTTCAATCTGTCCATCAAGTATCGGGGTTCGCCCAAGCTGAGAAAAGAGTGACGCCATGGGCCCAGAAGCTGAAGAGACCAGCCTAGCTCGAAGGCATTTGGCAATTTCCTTTTCGCAGATAACGTTTAGGAGTACCTCTTTCTCTTCTTTTTCTATCCTCCCCCACGAGTTCCAATTGGAAAGCACAACGCATAGTGCGTCTACTACGTACTTCGGATCAGTCGATCTCGCTATATCAGGGAGCTTTTCCCTTGCTGCTTTACGAACTTGAGGTACCCAATCGTTCAGCCTGCGAGTCGCTAGAGAAAAAAAGAAAGTATTCGGCGCAGCGCCAGATAGCGCCTGCAACGCTTCTTCACGTTTGTAACCATTAAAGCTAATTAGGTCAAGCCAAGTGACTAATTCCTTTGTCCTTGAACATACTTCCCACTTCAGGGGACTAGCTTCCATTCTAGCCGAGTAAAACTCTGAACGAATAAAACGTTCCCAGTAGTCAAAACTTGATAGCGGTAACTCTGATGTCACTTCAATTAGCGCTGACATATCAACAGCGACGTTGCTACCTGAGTTTATCGAGTCAGCAAGCGCTCTCACCGCTGAAACAATTTTATCTTCCATAATCTGTAATTTTTCACCTTTTATTCTCACATCTTAACACCCAGATCCAAGGCCGAACGTCGGGGAGGTCCAGTGGAACGGGATGGAGCCATTCTTATGTATTTGCAATAGATTTTCATCTGCAACATTACGTTTCAAGAAAAGTAAATGTTTCTTCTGCATTACTGACTACCGGCTTCTTACCAAACTTTTTCATTTGATCCAATGTTAAAGACTCACATTCAACGATGAAACCAATAGCCAAGGGTTTCAGCATTCTGCTCGGTTCGTATTGTATTAGCTGGAAATAGTATGAAATTTCATCATCCGTGAGCCCTATGTTTTCTCGCCCCAGTAACCTATGGAAATATTGCTAGGTATTGATACGTTTGGTGGCCTCGAACTCGTAAGCCTATGCCTCATAACTAGGCAGTTATTTTTGTTAATGAAATGCCAGGGCTAAGGGGCAATCAGTTGTGGAGCACCTCAAATCCTGTTGCCTCGGTAAGACAACGGGACTTACAAACGACGTCTGCGAGAAGAAAAGGCATTCACGGAACACCTAACCTTTGGTTAAGAGGCAGCAGTGAACGTAACGAACGGCTTGAGTCACTGCTCAATACTTCACAGCTCACCACTTTCTTTGAGGTGCGCAGCGAATACCTCACCGGCTAGCTGAGTGAGAATTGCCTTGGGAACCTCAATGTTAACGTCGCTCAAGGCTGCCATTTTAAAATCAGGCTCATTGACTTTCCTTGTGTAGATGGCGTTTTCTTTTTCTAATGGCAATAGAATACCTATTTCATAGGGCATGCCGCTCGATGATATGGATAATATCGGTCTTGATTTATCATCATTGATAGATATTAAAACTTGGCCACCTGCCAGTTCAGCAAGATCTGACTCGATAAATGTCCACCCTATTTGGGCACTGGCAAGCAGAGAATCCTCAGCCATTTTTAGTATAGCTTCGTCAGACAGATCCTCGTTAGGAAAGTTCTTTTTCAACTCCCCCCAAAAGTGTTCATCAATTAGCATATCCGATTTCATGTATTCCTCAACACCTTGACTATTGCATCCCGCTATCATTAGCAACCAGAATAAAATTAACATCACCCGTTTAGTATTCATAAGGCTCGTGGTTCCTGTAGCGATGCCTCTAACGCTTAAAGTCTGCTCAGTTAAAAAACTGGCGTGCTATTCTAACAAATCGTTCCCGTTCAGAAACTAGTAATAAGGAACGCTATTTGCCATAGATATGGAATGCTTCCATAAGTAACCTGACCCGGCAGCAGCGGCCTGAGACGATTGGCGGTCTTTATGCGATGAAACACATAGAGTGCGGCAATAGTCGAAGGTCCATCACCTGCATTTTTTGGCTAGCAGCCCCACATAGTCAGTATTTTTCAAGTGCTTTCCAGTACTTGGTCATTTTCCAAACCTATTTCAAGTATTCTTGAACTTGAGCAATGTTAGCAATCTAAAAAACTCAATTCCTCACTTCAGCAATATAAACTCACTTGCTAATCGAGTGATCTCTGCCTTCCTCAATCAGAGTTCAATCTTCACTTCTCATGCTCATGCTCATGCTCATGCTCATGCTCATAAAAGCACGATACTTCCTGGGAACATCAGATTACCTGCGCTTGTCAGGTCTAATTCTAAAAAACTTCATGATGTTCGAACACAAAGGCTCTGAAATCTGACGTTTTCTTGATTTTCTCTAGAATACCCGAAGATACTATCCTCTGAAAGGCTTCCCTTGCTGCAGCCTCAAATGCATCAGAGAAATCTTCTAGTGCTTTCCCCCGGCGTTTATCATCCAAAGATCCTATGTATTTCTTATAATCATCAATCTTAGTTAGCATTGGACGCCATGAATTGTCCCAAACTTCGCTGCCATAATTTAAATTAAAATATTCCCATTCTTGGTTGTTCCATTTTATACCTTCGCCAAGAATTTCTTCCATTGACTCTCCAGCTTGGGAATATGAATCAACTATAGTCTGGAATGATTCAAGTGAACTTGCCCCTATATGAAAGTAACCCTCTTCGGCAAGAATCTCGACCGCAAACCCAAAAAACGTTTCTTCTTTATGTTCTTTAAAGAACCTTTCTAGACAAGGGATAGCCGACTCGTAAAGTGAATTAACTAATTCATTTTTATCTATGACTTTCATACGCTATTAATTGTATTTCCTGAAGAATATTCGATTGCGGCGCGACAGAAGCATCAGTATAAGCTACCACGACAGCACTTTTCAGGCGAAAAATCTACAACCGTTTTTATGGAGGACTATAAACTACCTCTAAGATTGATCATTCAGTCGATGAACTTCGTCACCTGAATATTGATTTAAATAACCTAAATACTTGGCGAGTTTACAACCTGGATCCTAGCTAAAAGTCCGGCTGCCAGGACGCTTTCCAAACACGACTAGAAATGGTTCACCATATCCAATCCTTTAAGCTGCTAAAAATGCGTTGCATTTTTGTCCTAGCTTGAACACCATGTCATGCCTTTCCATTCATAAAAAGCTGAGTCCGAAGCTAGTTTCTTCCTTATATCTTCTAATGTTTCGAATTGCTATCCGGCGCAGTGGAATGGCACGTGTTACGAGTCACTAGTTTGCTAGCATTACGGTATCTCGTAATTAAACTCTTCACGTTCAACATTACCAGGCAAAAGACTCGAGTTGACACCAAGCACATGATCTTCAAAGTCTGTACAATCAGCATTAACAACTACTTTATCTCGGTTCAACACTATCAGCCCAGCGAAATCTGATTTGCTCCACTGACCATCACCAATGCTACTTGCGTTGCACATAACGTCGTAAACAATGTAACTATAATTGCCATTTTGAAATCTTAACCTGCTTATTCCACCACCGGGGCACACTGTGCTGCTGAAAAATGGAGAGTTCAAACTCAGCTCAACTTTATCTTTATTTCCATATAGATATTTAATAGTTGTGCTTGGAGTCAGGCATGCCGAAACATTTTTATTCCCAATTTCACAAGAGAAGAGCATCTTGTCTTCTGAATTACAGAGGGACTTTCCCGAAGCTGGAAGGCAAGTAGCTAGTAAAACTGTTAAAAAAAGTATCGATTTCACTGTTCTCTTCCGGTTATGCTAATCATCTGAGTAAAATTGACACCCATCCCATGAACTCTTGGGTGTTTTCTAGTGGTACTTGACCAGAATCTATTATCGCTTGCAATCGAAGCAAATCGTCTATAGAACCATCCATTTCTTGACCAGTCATATCTTTAGATATCTGGCTTCCAAGCAGCCACTTCTTTGCAATGTAAGTAACCCATTCATCATCCGGTACGGAAATCACTTGATCCATGCGAAGCTCTCTTTTGATGCATAATGTCGCGCTCTGCGGCTAATTTATAGTGCAACGGAAAATTTAGCCGACAGCGGAGCCTTATTAGGCATCACTTGGCTGCTCATCTGGATAAATTTCATAGTGCGAATGTCTACTTTTCCATTCTGCAACTAGCTTTTCACCAGGAGAGCCGTCATGGGAGATATTGGAGGGGTAATCGTTGCTTGCCCATTTCTCTCTTAGTTTGATAGAAAGCATTTTCATGTCTTCTTCAAAGTCATAATAATCGATTTTTTGAACCTCGGGCTCTTCGTCAATCATCTCGAACATATACATAATTGTGCCAAGATCACATTCAGGACGCTTTAGTATGAGTACCGGAAAGTCTACTCCATCATCCCAGTTGAATACCGTCATAGCATAATGTAGCTCTTCGCTATTTTTAAGGCGTCTGCATACTTCAATCCAAGAGATATCTTCGCTACCCATCAAATCATCAATTTCGTGCACTCGCTGCCACTTAATCATTGAACTTTCTCTTCTGCCTAACGCCCGCCTCAGCCGCCGAAGGTCGGCCTGGAGGCCCTTGTTAAAACGTTTACACCCATTGCTCAAACAGCTCCCCAGTAGCTAGAGCTTCCATAAATTCTTTCTGTTCATCCGTTATAAGTGAACGCGGGGTATAGCCGTGATCATCTGGCTCAGCAAGGAGTTTTTCCTGAATCTCGCGAGCGACGTCAGAAAGCGCACCTTTCTCCTCTTGCGACATAGCAGAAAAGTACTCTGAAAGGCTTTCTTGCATCTTAACGGAGTAGTCCAGATCAATAATCTCCTCTCCCTCAAACAGCAACAGCCAGAGGTGGTCGAATACTATCTCGGCAAGCACCTTCATTCCTAATAACCTCAATAGTTTTAACGCAAAGCTTTGGGGGCGGTTGGAGAGCAGCGTAAGCCGTCCCAGCCACGATAGTGGTGATAACAGCGCCTTGTTAGCATTATTTGGTTTGATGCCCATTATCCAACTCTAACACTCCAACTGTTTTTAGGTTACCTAGCGCCTGCCTGATATCAACTATAATCCTTGAATACTCTTCATCTTCTCCAATTCCTGGGTGGAATTGAATTATATCTACCACTAACCCAGTGCTTGTATTTTTGGCGCCCACTTGGATTGGAAAATCACTTCTTGTCTTGAAATAGAGAACCACATCAGAAGCATTGGCATCACTACGAGAATCTACTAGCTGATACTTTGAGACGACTGGCGCCAGTACCTTTCCCAATTCAGTTCGCAATTCTTCAAGTTGACTATTTGAAACAACAGGAACCAATAAATATTGACGATGGTTTAAGGTATCACAGCCTGAAATAAAAAGTTCGGCTATCAAAATAGCGAAAATTGAAAAATTCCTCATGACACCTCTTGTAATGCTAACGCCTCAATAACCGGCAGCCGAAATGAAGCGAAGCGCAATGTAGGCTTTCCGGCGCCGAAGGCGCGTAGTTGATTGATTTGTTAAGTGATTTCAACATGCAGCCTCCATTCTGGAGAATTGCTCGAGTAGCCGCTCGCTTCTGAATATTCACTTATATAGCTATAGCCTTCTCCCCACCCCGCAAGATCATTTAGAAACTCTTTCAGGTCAGTTAGAACACTTTTGCTGCCATAGATTCTTAAGATATCTCTATTGTTCCAATCATCCATTGAGAAGTATTCATTCGTCTTATTTTGGAGAGATGTAAAAAGCTCTTCTTCTGCCTCGTCTCGAATGATCTCAATTGATATACCAGATTCAGACAGCATCAACGTTGGAGTATTAGAGCTAATAGCTTTACCAACAAAATCTGCAAATTGATGATATTCCTCTGGCTCTGCATACAAAACCAGATCATCAATTAGTCCATTTGAACGGAACATTTGTCGAGCTTCGATTCTCACTTTTTTCACCTAACGTTTGAGCTCAGGCCGCAGCCCATCAGGGCCGTCGCGCCTGCAGCGAATGGTTATGCCTCAGCATCACGTATTGAGGAATACACCCTCGTGCGGCCAAACCATATCTGGTAGCGGCTTACCGAACGGAACAACCTGGCCTCCAACTTCACTTAGCGAATATGGAGGTTCATTTTGCATCACGTGAACCGCCATTCGGTTTAGGACATCACCATACCCAACCGTGAGCGGGCAAGAACCACCAGCCCAGGACTGGCAAGTTCCAGCGCACGAGCACACAACCTTGCTGCACATTGGGCTAAGCAGGCCTTCCGCTCCTTGCTCAGTGTCTAGATACCACAGGCACGTGATCGCCACTGCCATGGACTCCGCCGGACAGTCATACGAGACGGCTTTGGGTTCGTCGATCTCTCGATATTTTATATGAGGCATAACGTTTAAGCTCAGCCGCGCCGATTTTGGCGTCGGCTGGAGCACTGTTAGGCACAAGACTACGGTATCAATTTAGTAAGCATTGGATGCAATTGTTTAATAACTTTACTGGGAACAGCATAACCGATTCCTAAGTTGAGATTCTTTTGCATCTCTCCAATCAATACTTGTATGCTCTGAACTGGATCAATACCACCTACCTGCATTGACATTGTTGGCTTTGCATTCATCAATTGGTTAAGGTAGTTAGAAAGCGAACCATGCTTTGCATTTACTACACCAATTTGCTCACCTGCCAAGTTAAAAAGTGGTCCGCCACTATTACCATGATTTACTGATGAATCTATTCTGATTAAGCTCGTCGTGATGCTCGCAATATGTGCCGAAAGTAGTACCTGCTCCATAATATTCATCGGATATCCCACAACAAAAGCCCCGTTTCCTACCTCACAATTAGAGCTATCCGAGAAAACAACAGGCTTTCCAACAACATTAGTAAATTCTAAAATCGCTATATCAGAATTACTGTCACGAAATATAACGTTCCCGTGAATTCCATTTGTCGAGTTGGCAGGGTCGATTATTGCCATCTGAGCACCATCGACTATGCAATGATCACATGTCAGTACGTGATTCCCAGCACCAATAACAGATCCCGATCCTGAGCCTACAATGTTCTGACCATTTAGCGCTACAACCTGAACAACGCAATCTCGAACTTTCTTATACTGGTTTGTAAGTGGCATTCATTTTCCTCTTTGCCTAACGCCTCAAACACCGGCTTGGTGAAGTTGGCGGCTTTTTTGGAACAAAAAAGGTGACAGCTTTGCCAAGTCCGAGTGCTTTGACTTGTATGGTTGATTCTGCTCGATTT